>CALHKJ010000306.1 GCA_938033975.1 uncultured Saprospiraceae bacterium
AGACTGGTAGGCATGTCTAAAGTAAAGGCATTCAGTGATCAAGGAAGATACAAGGTGATCAAAAAGTTTAGACACCATATTCTTGTTTATTTTATTATCTCTCTCCTTTTAGCTTCTTACTTCTTTTTTAGGATTGACTTCCGTCAAATGTGGATGCTTTTCATTCCTTTGGTTTTAACTGCAGCATACATCCTTCCAGTGTTCAAGTCACGTAGACTTAGAGATTTACCATTTATCAAAATCTTCTTAATCGCAACTGTATGGACTTGGTTGACTTTCAATATGGTAGGTTGTCATGATGAATCTTCACTGTGCATTTTCTTAAGTATAGAAAGAATTCTATTTTTTATAGGAATCACAATCCCCTTCGATATTCGAGATATAGAAGTTGATAAATCTATTTCTGTTAAAACACTCATTCACAGCTTAGGGGTAAATAACTCTAAAATTTTAGCTTCGGTATTGATACTAATTTGTTTTGGTATAATCTTGTATTTAAGTATCAACAGCCTTATTGCCAGGAGTTATTTATACGGCCTAAGTGTAACTTACCTGTATGTTATTGTTCTCATACTCTACTCTAGACCTGGTAAAGCCGATTATTATTATGGGGGCTTGCTAGACGGTAGTATTGGTTTGAGATTTCTACTTTATCTAGGAATAGAATTTTTGATCCTAAGCTAAAAGGCTTTTATACCCTAAAATTTATTGTCTATATTGGGATGAAATAAACAATAATATTTAACCAATATTGTTTTAACATTATCGAACAAAACAGTTATGCAGAAATACTATTTGCTTCTAAGCTTCTTATTAATATCATGCTTAGGTCTAGCACAAAAAGAAGATGGCGAAAATAAAATTCGCAATTTTTTTGACGAAAATTCCATCCATCTAGAAGAATATAAAGGATTTGAGTTTGGATTTAACATAACCAATGTCCTCACCAAATTTGTTGGGAATACACCAGGCACTGATGTTTTTGACTTTCCATTCTTGATGAGATACCATCTCAACAAATCTGCCATCAGATTAGGAATTGGTGCTACATTCAATCAATCATCTTTCTTTGACGCAACTACTGTGACATTTAGGGAAACTGCAGAAAGATCAGCTACAGCAAGCATTGGTATTGAGCGGTACGTAAGTCTCCAAAAGCGATTGACATTTTACTATGGAATTGATGTATATGCAGCCACTGAATACGAAAGTGTTGCCACCTCTAACTTTAGTCAATCAGTGATAGAGAAAGATATAATTCGTTTTGGAGGAGGACCATTTATTGGACTTAGCTACAGTATAAATCAAAGGATAAGATTGCATACAGAGACAAATTTATCTGGATTTTATCAGAGGACTGCTACGACTGAAGTGCTAGCTGGTATGGATATTCCAATTGCTGACACGGACACTATTGGAGGGGAAATAACACCTCCTATTGCCTTATATATAAACTTAAAATTCTAATGAGTACACTAAAAAACATATCGATTGTTGTGCTCATTTTATTTGCAAGTACAGCAATCTTTGGACAGGATGAATCTGTCTATGAAAAACACAGAGAGGTAAGCTTAAACATGTCGGGTTTGGTGGCTCAATTTGTTCCTTTTTCTGATAATCAATTACTTACTGGACCATTTGATGTTACTTGGCTGAGTGGAAGAAATAACACCTATTTCAGAATGAGTATTGGAGGTAATATTGGTTCACAAGAACAGTTTGGACCAAATACCGATTTTGGCCATTTGGCAATTGGCGTTGGCTTCACTAAAAGAAGAATTGTCTACAAAAATTGGATTTATGAATCGAGTGTTATGGGAATGGGTTATGCAGGCGGCTTAAACTCACCCAATGCCAACGCTGAAGATGGTGGGGGCCTTGGTGTAGGTATTGGTTTTGCTCCAGGCTACGAAATAAGCAATCGCGTAAGAATCAATGCTGAAGCTATTTTATTTTTAGGTTTAGGCACCAACGCTTTGCAGATTATCTTCGTTCCTCCTATAGCAGTTAACTTGAAATACCGTTTCATTTCTAACTAAAAAACTTAGATTCTTAAAAAAATCTAAACTTAATGGTTAAAAACAAGGGATTTTACCCTTAGAACCACAATGAAACAGGCATTTATGAGTTAATTACTATATATTTAGTAGTGCTTTAATTAATAAAGGACAACTTCAATCAAACAATCTATCCATGAAAACAATTCAATTAACAGCGTTAGTAGGAATTTTAATGATTTTCTTTATGGTTTCATGCCAAAAAGACAACATGAATGATTCACATGCTTCAGCAGTACCTGTTTTACCAGAAGAGCCTTATGATTATGTAACCAGCAGTCGAGCGGTAATGGATATTAGTGCTCCTGATATGGATTTGGTAAATACATTTTCAACTCAATTTGCTGTTGCAGCTGTTACTACCAATGTAGGACAGAGTATTACAAAAGAAGTTCAAGACAACAATATAGCGACCTTAGGTCGAGTACTTTTCTACGATGGTAAACTATCAAAAAATAATGCGACTGCCTGTGCAAGTTGCCACCAACAAGAAAAGGCATTTGCAGATGGTGCCATATTTAGCGCAGGATTTGGAGGTCAAAAGACTACTAGGAATTCTATTTCTTTCCAAAATCCTTCACTAGGAAACAACTTTTTCTGGGATGCTAGACAAAGAGAGTTGAATACATTGGTAACCGAACCAATTGTAAATCACATTGAGATGGGAATTGAAAATTTACCTGATTTGATGGTGAAATTATCAGAAACAAGCTACTACCCTGATCTTTTTGAAAAGGCATATGGTTCTAAATCAATCACAGAATCTAAGTTTGCTGAAGCACTAACTCAGTTTTTAGCTTCTATCACAACTACAAATTCGACATATGATAGAGCTATCGAAAACGATTTTGAAGAATTTTCTTCATTAGAGAAGTTAGGAATGGCAATATTCTATAGTGACAAAGCTCTTTGTGGATCTTGTCACACTGGAGCAAATTTTGCTGCTCCTGATGCAATCGATCAATATTATAACCCTTCAAAAGGAACTACTAACATTGGATTGGATCTTGTTTACAGTGATGATGGCAGAGGTGATGGAGAATTTAAGATTCCTTCTCTTCGTAATGTAGCAATAACGGGTCCTTACATGCACGATGGTAGATATGAGACTTTAAGAGAAGTTCTTGATCATTACAACACTGGAATTCAGCCTCACCCTAACTTAGACACTAAGTTGGTCAAAAACGGGCTCCCTATAAAGATGGGCTTAAGTTCTTTAGAACTAGACGCTTTAGAAGCATTTATGCACACTCTAACAGATGAGGATTTACTAAGAGACCCTAAATTCTCAAATCCATTTAGACATTAGTAAAGTAAAATATATTTGAACTTTATAGGCCTGTTTCATTAAGCAGGCCTTTTTTATGCCTTTAGGTCATAAAAACCATAGAGATATCATAGTTATTCGAATTTTTATCAGGGTTTCTCCTAATAAATACCATTTGCCAACCATCAACTTTATTAACTAAAATAATAGCTTTCGTCACCATTAACTGGAATTTTTAAGTACATTAGTATTAACACCTTTTAATGCTATGAAGTATACACTATCGACAACGATAGGACTACTGGTTTTCCTATGCCTGATGTCCTGCGAAAAGAATCAGCACGCAATATTGTCTGAAGCTTTAAAACCCCATCTACCCGAAGTAAGCTATGATTATGTAGCAGAAAATCAAAAAATTAATGAACTCAAGCTACCTGATTTTGCGCTTGTAAATTCTATATCTTCAGGCTTTCAAAGTCCTAGCACGGTTAACATTCATGCCCCTGTAAAAATCAAGGTTGAAAATAATGACGCGGCTACCTTAGGTCGAGTTTTATTTTATGACGCTCAATTATCTAAGAACAATGCCACTGCCTGTGCTAGCTGCCACCAGCAAAGCAAAGCATTTGCTGATGGAACTGATTTGAGTCAAGGTTTTGGTGGGAAAGTCACTGAAAGAAATTCAATGGGGTTTTCCAACCTAGCTACCAACAACAACTTCTTTTGGGATAGTCGACAAGACTTAATGCAGGACCTTGTCAAAGAACCTGTCACCAATCATATTGAAATGGGCATGGAAGACATGACTAGTTTAGTTGAAAAGCTTAAGATCATTAGCTATTACCCAGAATTGTTTGAGAAGGCATATGGATCAAGTTATATAGATGAAGATCGTTTTGCGCATGCAGTTTCAGAATTTTTAGCTTCAATAAGTAGCACCAATTCAACCTTCGATAGAGCTATTGAAAATGATTTTGAAAGCTTTAATTCTTTGCAAAAATTAGGAATGGCAATATTCTTCAGTGAAAAGGCAAAATGTGGTTCTTGTCACTCAGGTGCAAACTTTAGTGCTGCTGATGGTTCTTTTGGTGAATATGCCAATTCAGCAGGAACTGCCAATATCGGACTTGAAGTGAATTACAGTGATAATGGAATGTCTGAAGGTCAATTTAAAATTCCTTCACTGCGTAATATTGCACTTACTGCTCCTTACATGCATGATGGTAGATTTGAGTCACTCAGAGAAGTTCTAAATCATTACAATGAAAATATACAGCCACATCAAAATTTAGATGATAAATTAATGCAAGGTGGCAGTCCTTTAAAAATTCAATTAAACTCACTAGAGCTGGATGCTCTTGAAGCCTTCTTACATACCCTAACTGATGTTGAAATGACAACCAATCCAATGTATTCAAATCCATTTGTGAGGTAAAGTCATAAATAAAAAAAGAGGCAATCTCGAATGAGAAAGCCTCTTTTTTTTGTTTTATCTTGTAGCTTAGAATCCACCACCCATTTGTCCCATTTGCTCAGAGAACTCTTCCCAAGTTAATTTTTGATAACCCTTAGGATTAAACTCAAAAGCAGCAGGATCAACTTCTTCTTTGAAGTCAACAGCAGTTACAGTCATTTTCATCATTCCTGCATCCATGATGTATTCCAAAGGAAATCCTTTCAAATCAACTTTATCTAAACCTTGAATCATTTTTGAGCTCATTTTCAACTCTGGTGCTACAAACATATCCATAGACATATTTTCATCTGAATCTGGATTTTCAAAAGTTACAATTGCTTTGATGCATTTGTGACCTAAGATTTCTTTGGTTACATTTTCATCATACTCAACAGAAAATTCTGGAGTTTCTGTCTGAGCCTTCGCTTCTGCCATATCTCTTTCCTCTTTCGTGCTTTCTATTTGCATTTTTTTGCCCATAGCATTCATGTACATGACCATTGATTCGTTAGCGTTTTCTACTATAGTTGTCATTTCAACCATCCCTCCCATCATATTTGCTTTTACCAATGACTTCTCCTCTGTATACATGTATTCAGTTTCTGTACCTTTCATCATTTCCAGATAGGTTGCCATCTCAGCATTATCACTTGATACATCAGTAATTTCCATTTTGATGTAACCTTGTTCTTGTGCTATTGCAACATTTGCTAGAAAACAAAGAGATAACACAGAAAGAATAAATTTTTTCATTTTTTTAGTTTATTGTTCAATTATATAACCGTTGAAATTAGTTTGAAAGTTCCTAAATATATCTAAATGATAGATAAATAAATCTTAAAATTCTACCAAACGATCACCCATTCGTCCATATACTTGGAAAAAACCTTCCCGAGGTTACTAGCATCCGATATGGCTCTGTGGTGCACACCGTCAAATTCAAATCCTTCTTTCTTCACTGTGGCTTTAAGTCCACTTTTTTCGTGCCCCATATTTCCTTTTATGGTATTGTATTGCGATTTGACATTTATAAAATATTCAACCCAGTCTGCTTCTATTTTATGGAGTTGACAATTATCTCTGAGAATACGTTTGTCAAAATCACCCCAAGCAGCAAGTACATAGTCTTCCTCTCCCACTCCAATCCATTCTTTAAATTGGTCAATTACTTTAGGATAGGTATCTGCTGCATCTACATTTTCTTGAGAGATATGTGTTAGTGATTTGCAAAACCCCGACAAGAGAGGATTGACTGTAGGCTTTATAAACTTATTAAACTCTGAAATCAGTTCTCCGTATTCATTAATCATCACAGCCCCAATTTCAATGACCTCGTTTATTCCTTTTGGTGGCTTCCCTCTCCAGCAAGTTGCCTCAACATCGTAAATAATATACCTCACAATTTCTTTTTTTACTCAATCAAATTTGCAGAAGCGTCTAAAAACTTCTCAATCCCAAATCCGCTAAGCCGGTTATGATAATAGTACAAAAGTTTAAAACTCTCAGAGCTAAATGAATCCACATTTTTTTGATACAATGGTTTCTTCTGATGAAACAAACCAAGTTTGTCTATACCCTCTTTTATTGTAGCTGTGGCTCCTTCTCTGACAGTCTCAGAAAGTTTGATTTCTCCTTCATTCTCTCTTAGAATTAGCTTAGCAATCACATTGGATAATTCTCTATGTAATTCCTCTGCATCAATTTTAAACTTTTTATCCAATCGATTCATCATTTCATAAACAGAAATTCCATCAAATTGTTGGTATGCCAATCTAAATGCAACAAATGCCAATAAATGTGAACTCAAAATTATATTCTCTTTGTAGTATGTGTCTAATATTTTTGTGGCAAGTATCTGAGTATAAACTTTCTCTCTTTGATTGTCTTTATTAATCGAATCATCCAAGGTGAAATAATCTTTAATGTCTACCTTTTTCCCTGCTTGATTAAAGGAGTCTCCATTTATATCAACTGTATTTCCGACTACATCTAAAGGCTCGCAGAAATGCACTCTTACATCTGTTTCTTTTCGAAGTATGTTTTTAAACACTACCCAAAACTTTCTAAGCTTTGAGCTCCCTGACCCAATTCTTGTGTATTTTTCTCTTCCTGCTTGACGCAAATGACCTTCGATTAGATTATTGGCCTCCAGTACAAAATGGTAGCCTAGAATAACAGGCACGATATAGATTTTCTTTGAAGAATTGTTCTGTAGATTAAGTCGTTGCGCCTCTAAGGTTGATTGTAATAATCCTAATTTCAAATTCTTTTCCATTGCACCAGAACGACTTCTTGTTCCTCCTGGAAAAAATATATTGTTTAATCCAAAGTGTTGTGACAATGAAGACATCGCTTTGAGTGTTTCCAAATAAATTGGATTTTTCTTTCTCCTATCAACTCGGTATGTACCCAAGCGATTCATATATCTAGCTAAGATTTCATAATCAAAAAGATTCAATCCCGCTCCCCAAGTAAATGCTGGAATTCCAACCTTTGCATCAATAG
>CALHKJ010000307.1 GCA_938033975.1 uncultured Saprospiraceae bacterium
CTCTTGACACTGGGGTATTCATATTTTTACCCATCATGTATCCCATCATGCCACCCATAAGAACACCTCTAGTTCTTGATCTTCTTGGGTTGTCTGCATCTTCTAGTCTAGCTTCATCCAGTGTAAATGTATCGATTACACCATCAAGGTATGTTGCAATTATTCTTGATTCTGCTACTGTAGGTACTATATCTTCATCAGTGATTCTAAAAAGATCCGCTTCAATTTCCTTAACCTTTGTAATTATTCCTTGCGTTGGATTGTAAACTGTTTCAGTTGTTGAACCAGAACTTCCGCAAGAGGCAAGTGAAAAAACAAGAGCAATTCCTATTGCTAGTAATAGACCATTTTGAAAGCCTATTTCTTTATTAAATATTTTCATTGAAAGTTGTTTTTAAGTATGTGAATTGATTCTTCGTTAAAAATATAAAATTACCTTAGATTCTGGAATGAATACTGAGTTAAATAAGTCTAAAAAAACCTATCTAATTATTACCACCCTAATTGTGGGCATGTGTTCGATCATGTACGAACTTTTAATTAGCACAACAAGCTCGTATTTTTTAGGTAACAGTATCAAACAGTTTTCGCTAATCATAGGTTTTTATATGGCCTTTATGGGAGTCGGTGCCTATCTGGCTAAATTCATAACGAAAGATTTGCTTTACAATTTCATTAAAGTGGAAATCTGGTTGGGTCTTGTTGGAGCCTTAGGAGTACCATTGATCTATGCCTATTTTTTGTTAGGTGACTACAGTGGATTTAATTTTTTTGTTTTGTTATTAATTTCTGTAATTGGGACCTTGACAGGACTAGAAGTTCCGCTTATCACTAGGATATTAGAAGAGGAGATTTCCCTTTCGGAAAATATTTCAAACATACTTGCTTTTGATTATCTCGGCGCCTTAATTGCGACAATTGCTTTTCCATTTTTTCTTTTACCAATTGTTGGCGTTTTCAAATCATCATTAATCTTTGGTTTTCTGAATATCTTGGTTGGTGTTATCACCTTTGTGTTTTTTCAAAACGAATTGGGTGTAAACAAAAAAAGAAAGAATCTTTTATTTACTAGTTTCTTTGCTCTGACAATTTTGATTATTACTTGTTTGCTTTGCAGCAAATCCATTATCGAAAGGTGGAATAATGGTATTTTTAAACACCCAGTCGTCCACAACGAGCAAAGCTCATATCAAGACATAACAATAACAAAAAGTGATGATGAGTTTCGAATGTATTTGAATGGAGCGATTCAATTCTCTTCAAAAGATGAATACCGATATCATGAAGCTTTGGTCCATGTTCCTATGATGCAATCTAACGAACCAAAGTCAGTTCTTTTATTGGGAGGAGGAGAAGGTTTGGCAGCAAGAGAGATATTAAAATATTCAACTGTTGAAAAAATTGATCTTGTTGATTTAGATCCGGAGGTAACTCGAATATCATCAGAGATGGCTCTAATCTCAGAGCTTAATGAAAAGGCTTTGGATGATGAACGAGTCAATGTGTTTAACCAAGATGCATTTGTATTTCTTATGGACAGCAAAGATCAATACGATATTATAATAGCAGACCTACCAGATCCAACAAGTGAATCATTGGCCAGACTTTATAGTAATGCGTTCTACAAGTTAGCAATTAATCGCCTAAACAAGGATGGAATACTTTGTACACAGGCTACCAGCTCCGAATTAACTAAAAATGCTTTTTGGTGTATAAACGAGACCTTATTGCAATCAGGTTTTAAACATACTTACCCTTACAGAATTAATGTGCCTTCTTTTGGGAATTGGGGTTTTATTGTAGCCAAACAAAGTCCAATTCAATTCAAGTTTGATACAGCTGTTCAGACAAAATTTTTAGAAGAAAAATCTTTTGAACACATTTTTTATTTCCCAAAGGATACAAGAATAAAAGAAGTGTTGCCAAATAATATTGATCAGCTAATTTTAATGGAATATTATTTGGAACATTGGAGGTCTTTAAACCATGAGGCTAAGTAAGCTTCGTTACTTATCGTGGCCATTATTTTGTATTTTCAAGAATGAAGAAATTCTATCTCATTTTATTACCCATTCTATATTTGCTGTCATGCAAATCCAGTGAACAAGAGAAATCTCATTCTACCCCTAATATAATTATCATCTTAACGGATGATCAAGGTTATCAAGATGTAGGCTGTTATGGTTCCCCAAATATTGAAACACCTCATTTAGATCAAATGGCTAAGGATGGAATTCGCCTGACCGATTTTTATGCTGCACAAGCTGTGTGTTCAGCTTCAAGAGCTGGAATTCTAACTGGTTGCTATCCGAATCGTATCGGTGTACACAATGCGTACATGCCAAATAGCAAGCAAGGCTTACATCCTTCAGAAGTAACCATAGCTGATCAGTTGAAAGGAGCGGGATATGCGACTGGCATATTTGGGAAATGGCATCTTGGAGATCATCCTAAGTTTATGCCACTTAATCAAGGCTTTGATGAATTTTTTGGAATTCCTTATTCAAATGATATG
>CALHKJ010000308.1 GCA_938033975.1 uncultured Saprospiraceae bacterium
TTCCCTAAACACAGGTGCCAAAAACTCAGTAATTTGCTCATGTTCAATCAAAAAAGCATCGTGACCATGAATGGATTTTACGATGTGATGTTCATTGCGCACATTCAAATTATCTAGAAGCTTTGCTGTCTTTGAATTTTCATCGGCAATAAAAAAGAAGTCGGTATCAATAGATATTTGAATGACCTTAGATTTTATGCTTTTTAGACGATCAGGATTTTGATCTTCTTCCAGTGCATTGACGGTGGATAGAAGATTGTTCATCATTAAGTAAGATTCTATTGCAAATCTTGATTTAAGTTTTTCACCGTGGTGGTTGAGCCAACTAGCTACATTCCTTTCACCTTTATCGTTTAGTGTTCTTTCAAATTTTTTCCCTAAAGAATGAGGTGTTCTATAAAACAGCATGGCCATCTTTCGAGCATCTTCTAAAGGCTTTTTTGAATTTTGCAGAATACTTTCTTGGACACTATTGTGGCCTACAATCCAATCAGAGGATTTCCAATCTGAAGCTATTGGGATTACATACTCAATGAAGTTGGGTTTCATCATGGCAAGTTCCCAAGTAAGGCAGCCACCTAAAGATCCTCCGATAGAGGCATATAGTTTTTTGATACCCAATGAGCTTAGTACCTCATATTGAAGTCTTGCAATATCTTTGGCTATAAAGTCTTTATAGTTTTCGATTAGGTGACCATCATAGCCATTGCCCAAAATATTAAATGCAATCACAGAGTATCGATTGGTGTCTATAAGTTTATTGGGTCCTACCAAATCTTTCCACCATCCTTTTTTCTCACTGATCACATCGGAATTACCAGTTAAGGCATGATTAATGGCAATCACTGGTGCTGAGGAAAGAGCTTTGCCAAAAATCTGATAAGACATTTTTAGCTGTTCATAATTCTTTCCAGTATAAGTTTCATAATTGTTAAATGTATGGAACTTCAACTCCGAATTATCAACCTTCTCCTTTAACCCAGCACCAATGAATTGCATGTACATTATTTAATTTGACTAAAAGCGTTTTCTAAATCTTGTTTCAAATCGTCTACATTTTCAAGACCGATTGAAAGTCTGATTAGATCAGAAGTTACTCCCGCAGATTCTTGCTGTGCCTCATCCAATTGTTGGTGAGTCGTGCTTGATGG
Organism: uncultured Saprospiraceae bacterium; assembly: GCA_938033975.1. Lineage (GTDB taxonomy): Bacteria > Bacteroidota > Bacteroidia > Chitinophagales > Saprospiraceae > JAHDBF01. Next base: position 1,152 of record CALHKJ010000308.1, read on the forward strand.
ATGGATAATCAATGATTTTGAATCTCCAATATTTGCGAGAAGCGAGAAAATCTTAGTTGCATCAGTTAATTGCTTTGCTGCTTCAAAACCACCTTTTAATCCAAATGTGACAATACCACTTTGTCCGTTTGGTAGATATTTTTTTGCAAGTGCATTGTATTTGCTAGAAGCGAGTCCTGGATAATTTACCCATGCAACCTCATCTCTAGATTCAAGCCATTGTGCTACTTCAAGTGCATTTTTTGAATGTCTTTGGATTCTTACATCTAATGTTTCCAAACCTTGTATTACTTGAAAAGCATTGTATGGACTTAATGCTCCACCTAGATCTCTCAATCCTTCTATCCTCAATTTAACTAAAAAAGAAAGCTCACCCAAGGCTTCGTAGTATTTTAATCCATGGTATCCCTTTGATGGTTCAGTAAATTCTGGAAATTTACCATTGTCCCATTTGAATTTACCAGAGTCAATAACTACACCACCTAGTGAAGTACCTTGACCACCAATATATTTTGTTAATGAATGAATCACAATATGTGCTCCATGCTTAATAGGATTTAATAATGCTGGCGAAGCAACCGTATTATCAACAATTAGTGGAATGCCAAATGCATCTGCCACTTTTGCTATTTCTTCTATATCCAAAACATCCAATTTTGGATTGCCTAGTGCTTCTATAAAGATTGCTTTTGTCTCATCAGTAATGGCATCAGCAAAATTTCTTGGATCAGAAGCATCTACAAAACTTGAGTTGATATTGAATCTTGGTAAGGTAGTATTGAGTAGGTTGTAAGTTCCACCATAAAGACTACTGGATGCTATAATGTGATCACCAGATTTTAAAAGTGTCAAGAGGGTAGTAGAGATTGCTGAAGTCCCTGATGCATATACCACTGCTCCTATTCCTCCTTCAACTGCAGCCAATCTCTTTTCTAAAATATCATTGGTTGGATTGTTCAATCTAGTATAGATGTATCCAAATTCTTGAAGACCAAATAGTGCTGCTGCGTGGTTCGTATCGTTAAATACATATGAGGTCGTCTGATAAATGGGAACCGCTCTTGTTCCTTCGGTCAATTTAGTGTCATGACCTTCATGTAAGGCTTTCGTTTGAATTTTAAAATCTGACATTTTGTTTAATTTTTAATGTTTAGTAATGCCTGTGAGTAAGTCCAGGAATTGATTCTTAGTTTAAATTTTACTCTTTTCAAGATGCTGAATGATAAAATCATTCGGTAAACTGTTTTCAAAATTTGACAAATAAAAAAAGCCTTTGCAAACTGCAAAGGCTTTAATATACGTATATCTAATATATTGTTATACCCTTTGCGTTTGTTTAAAACACATCATAGTACAACAACAAATATTTCTCTTACTTAAATTCATAATGCGAAAGTAGAGACAATAAAACTGTGATGCAACAACTTTTATCAAAAATCTTGAAAAAATAAAACTTGCCAATGCAAGTGTTTCTTCTTTTCTAAAACTTGCTAATGCAATTGTTTTTTTCTTTCTTAACTTAAGTCAATGATATCAAACTCCATTTCAAATATCTTTATTTTGAAATTATGAAAATGAAAGCAGCATATTATCAAGAGTATGGTCCACCGGAGCTAATTGAATTTGTTCAAATAGACAGACCTAAAGTGGAGGACAATCAAGTATTAATAAAAATCAAAGCAACGACCGTTAATCGTACAGACTGTGGAATTCGATCTGGGGCCTACCTTATTATGAAAATGATTACTGGACTCAAGGCACCACGAAAAAAAATTCCAGGTACCGATTTCTCTGGTGTCATCGAAGAACTTGGTTCTTCTGTTTCAAAATTTAAAGTAGGGGATAAGGTTTTTGGTTTTCATGATGAAGGAATTGAATCTCAAGCAGAATACTTAGCCTTGGATGCAGATCAGACACATCACATGCCACATGGGCTTTCTTTTGAAGAGGCCACTGCTTGCCTTGAAGGAGCACATTACGCACTTAATTTCATTAGAAAAGTTGATCTCAAAGCAGGTCAAAAAGTTTTGGTCTATGGCTCAACGGGTGCCATCGGTTCAGCAGTTGTCCAGCTCTTAAAATATGAAGGATTGCATGTCACAGCAGTTTGTGATACAGACAATGTGGAAAAAATCAAAGGTCTTAATCCGGACCGGGTGATTGATTATAAAGTCACCGACTACTGGAAAGAAGATATCATATATGATTATGTATTTGACGCAGTTGGCAAAAGTTCCTTTTCTCAAAGCAAGCCAGTTCTCAGCAAAAAAGGAGTTTATATATCCTCTGAATTAGGAAAAAACTGGGAAAACATCTATCTCTCGATATTTACTCCCTTCTTAGGAGGGAAAAGAGTAAAATTTCCTTTTCCGAAGAACATAACGAAGACAGTTGAGCACATGTCTAAGCTTATCAATCAAGGGAAGTTTAGACCTTTAATAGATAGAAGCTTTCCATTTGAGGAGATAGTGGAAGCTTATAGCTATGTTGAGAAAGGCTTCAAAACAGGAAATGTGATTCTTAAAATTCAATGATTTTTCTAAAAATCACAATTTCACCTTTCATTTATAGACATTATTCTAAATTTTTAATTGGTCCATTGTCTCAATATTGAATTTATAGTAACTTGTTATTATGGATTCAATTACCACCCTTACGGGAAATAAGGATAATGATATCATACAAAGACTCAACTTAAGCAAAGAAGAGATTGATTTTATCAATAATTTGCAATCAAAGGTCTTTTATAAGAAAGGAACCTGCTTCTTGTCAGAAGGACAAGTTGCTGATAGGTCTTATTATGTGGAGAAAGGTTGTGTTAGAAAGTATTATATCAAGGATGGTGAAGAAAAAACAACCGATTTCTATTTAGAAGACGATTCGATCACGACTACTCCTAGCAGTGATAAAAATTTGAAATCTAAATACTTTTTAGAATGCCTGGAGGATACTAATCTGAAAATTGTAACCACACAACAAGAAGAAACGCTGTATAAAAGATTTCCCCGTTTTCAATCACTTTGCAGAATTTCTGCAGAGAAAAAGCTAGAAGAATATCAAGAATTGTTTTCGAAATTTATTCTATCCTCGCCTGAGGAAAGATATTTGGACCTACTCAATAATAGACCTGAACTCTTGCATAGAGTTCCTCAATACCACTTGGCTAGTTTCCTAGGCGTCAAGCCCGAATCTTTGAGCCGAATCAAAAAACGTGTGATGGACTAATTGAAGAGAGAATTTTCTTCAATCATGATAGCTTTGAGAAGCAAAATGAGAATGGAAATTGTTCTTATGATTGCCTTTTTGGTGGTTATGCGGGTATACTTCCAGCATTAAATTCTACAATTTTGTTCAGATTGTAAGTCAGTCATCATGTACACACAAATACTAGGCTAACTTTACTACTTTATTGGATTTATTGTTAAAATGTATGTTAGTAGTCAAATTCAGGGGATGAAATCGAAATAGAACTCTAAGTATGTATGCGATATGTAGCTAAGCCTATAGTAAGTATGTGATTTGGAGTTGAAGCAGCACTAAAGATTCTTGTTTTGATCGCTAGGCTCGATAATGTCCCAAAGGTTTCCATATAAATCTTTGAAAACCGCAACCTTACCGTACTCAAATACAACTGGCTCTCGCACAAACTCTATTCCTTTTGCTTTCATATTGGCAAAATCTCGATCAAAATTATCCGTAAAAAGAAACAAGAAAACTCTACCACCAGTTTGGTTGCCAATGGACGCTTCTTGCTTTTCATCGGCAGCTCTTGCAAGCAGAAGACAACATTCTTTAGCTCCTGGTGGAGCAAGCATAACCCATCTCTTTGTCTCGCTTAGTTTGGTATCTTCTAACAAAACAAAGTTTAGTTTATTTACATAAAAGTCTATGGCTTCGTCGTATTCTTTGACTACCAATGCAATACTGGCAATATGTTGCTTCATATGATATCTATTATTTTAATTTTTTTATCGCCCATACTTATTTCTTCACCAACTTTTTTACCTCTCAACTTTAGTCCGATAGGTGAAGCCATAGAAATACAATAGTATGTTTCTTCATTCAACAAAACTTTGCCAATTGGCACAGAAATAAAATATTTACCTTGAGTACATACCACCAAACAACCTAAAGCTACTTTATCAAAAGATGCCTCAGGATCAATGTCTGCCAATAATAATTTTAATTCATTGGTTTTGGCAAGCTGTGTTCTGCTTTTTTCCTCCTCCATATGCAACATGGCGCGTCCAGTTTCATATTTATCACCTGCGCTACTTTTTGTCTCATTATTTCTTGACTCCTCAATGGATTTGATTGCCAATTGCAGACTTGCAATTTTGTCTTGAATAATCGACAAGCTTAATTGATGAAGTTCTTTTTTGATTTGCATAAATGCATTTATTGTAATTATCTATGAATAGACTTACAGTTCCTACTACAAGATGTAAATAGTATTTTAACCATTTCAATTTTTTCTTAATTACCATGTAATTTATCATGATTTAATGAAAATGTATGAGCTGTAAGGATGCAATTTAAAAGTAGAAATATCTAGATTTTGTAAATTAAGTACTAAATACCAAAACAATTAGTTTAGCTATGCTGTTATGTAAGTAATACTTACTAATTGATAAGTTTATAAGATTCTTTATTATGCAAACAAAAAACTAGAGTCAAACATCTAATCTGCTATGTCCGTAAAAACTCAAGTTCAAATGAATCAAACAGAGGAAAAAATTGAGGTCTACTATAAAACACACAAATACTTATTGCTATGATAAATTCAAATAAAATTTTTAGAGGAATATTTAAAACTTCATTGTTATTCTTTTCAACGATGATATTGTTTACTGCCTGTGAAAATGAAGCTACCACAGAGTTAAAAGAACAATCTCTTGATCCTATCACAAAAGCTGAAATTATTGCATTCCAACGAGCCTATGGTGTTTCATTTAATGGAATTTCAAATGCTATTGAAGATGAAACTTACTACGAATTAAAAGCAAAAGAGCACATCGATGAATTTTACAACTTTACAGAAGGAAAGGTTATGTTCAAAATTGGACACGATGATGAACAATCTTTTCGATATTCAGAAGCTGGTCTGCTATCATATCTAATTGGTAAAAACAAGGAATACCCAGAGGATACTGGTATGGCCAAGGAAAATTGGCGAAAAATTGACTGGAAAAATTTTGGGACAATTATGGAAAGAGATATGGCTATTGCGATTGGTAGAGTAACAATGGAAAATGAAAAAGATCTTGTCGTTCAGAATTATACAATGGTATTGAAGCGTAATAAAGAAGGTGAAATAAAACTTATATCTCACAAAATTTCTATTCCGTGTGATTAGAATTTATTTTCTGGCATATAAAGCTATTCACACAATTCTTATAATAGTAGTACTTTACCAAGTTTAAGCTTCTAAAAGTAATTTTGGAATTATCCTTGTTATCTTTAAACCATAAGGTGTTTGAAGATCAATCCCAGAACTTTATTGATATGCAAATATTATAGTTATTAATGTTGGAACTATAACAAATAGCATCCTTGTTTAGATGTGACAACAATCAATATGAAGGACAATGACTTACTTTGGAGTTTTAACTCAATGCGATCTAATCCAGCAGCGCAACTATTCGATTTGTTTTTTGAGTTTCTAATTACTCACTTGACTATTTTAAGTTTCATTTCGCTGACTGGGATCTTGTCAGCAAAGTATGAGTTACTAAGGCTCTCTATCGTTTTACTTGTTTCGATTCTAACCTACTTAATTTTAAGTGATGTATTTATCGTCTTTTTATCTAGATATAAATTGACCTATGGTATTACGACCAAAGGAATTTTATTTAATTGGGGTGTATTGAAATCTCGAGAAGTATTTGTTCCATTTGAAGAGATTGAGTCTATTAACTTAATTGACTATCCTAAGTTGAAAAGAAAGGCAATACAGTTTAAAGTATCGTCCAACATAACAAATGGAGATCTAGGTACAGAAATTGGTGCGCTGTCCTATGTTTTAAGTTTTGAGAGATTAACCGAACTAGAGCCAATTGCTGATATTTTTAAAGAACATTATCAAGGTGTAATAAGAATAAGTTCTGCTCAAAAAACAGAAAATCCATTTTATAGATTTTCAAAGTCAAAGATTTATCACAAGCTAAATCTTTTTATGGCTTTTTCATTTATTTATTTGGCTGCATTTATTGGTATTAAGATATTCGACAATAACATTGCAAGTCAAATTCATGTAAAGGATATAGTAGTCGAAGAAAAGATTACCAGGGATAAATCTGAAACAGAGAACAATTTGATAACCTCAAAAGGTTATGATTTAACATTGTATAGCTTTTTGTCCTATGTTGATAAGGAAATAGAATTTACAGTAACTCCTGTTTATTGTCAAGTATCAAGTTTTTCAAAATTTAAATATACCAATAGAGAGAGTTTAAAGAATGGCTACATTGGTGATAATCTGATTATGAAAATCTTCTGCTTTTTGATTCTATCTTTCTTTGCTGTTTATATAATTTACAAAAGAGGAAATCTTTACAGAGATGATTACATCATGATAATATTTGGACCTGTTCTAGTGACTATTGTAGGTGGGTTTATACTGTATCATTGATGGCAATGTTTAAACTATTTATTTTTACTCTTTAATTCGTAAAAAATTCCAAATATACTTACTAGAACCATCAAAATTCCTAAATAATCTTTTCGTTCAAATTCAAAGTTGCTTAAGCTGCTGTATTCAAAATTTAGGAGACTCAGAATTAGTAGTACCACCAAGACAGTTATATTTCCTTTCATCTTAATTTATTAACTACAATATAAAGATGATTTAGCATTAATTGATTTTCACTGGTCTAAGTTTTTATAAATGTTGTTGAACTAAATAATTCTGAGTTTTCATAGATAATCAAAGTGTAGAATCCGCTATTTAAATTCGAAATATTAATTGATTTTTCTTTAAGCGCTGAATTTTGAATTAACTGACCATTTATATCGAAAATGGAATATTTCAGATCAGAAATGAGTGGCATGTCAATATTCAAAACCTCCTTGGCAGGATTAGGATACACAACGAATGAATTAGAAGGTGAATTGGATTCATGATTTTCAGAAATCAAAGGAGTTGAAGTATAAACTTTTAGGTCCTTCCAATAACCTTCAAAAGCTCTTCCTGTGCCAAAATTTGAATTAGAAATATCGTTTGCATTACCGGCAAAATTTAGAGGGGCTTTCTTTGTAAATATTAATTCTTCATTATGATATACATAGGTATTAGAATCTAAGGTATTATGAATCACTGTAGTGTTATACCATGTATCCAATTCAAGTTGAAAATTTTGTAAGGTATCTGTTGTTGCATTATTAGTCAATAAGATTAACCTACCATCTGCTGAGGTTTCCATTCCAAGGTGCCTGGTACTTGTACTAACATTAAATATTGGTCCATGGAATTCTGTTGGTCTATAATCTAATTGGATTACAAAGGTGCTTTCATTTAAGGAATTTAAAGAAGGTGTTTGAATAAAACAAGAGTCACCAAAGATTGGATTTAGGACATAGCAACCTCTTGAAAAAATCCCTTCAAATTCAAAAATAGGTGTATCGAGAGCGATGCTGTCATAGTTTGATGTTAGATCAGCACCATCACTTGATAATTCATAATGAGCTTTTAATTCAAATTCGCTCAAATCTAAAGATTGGGAAAAGGATTGATTGGTAAATACGAGCATCAAGATAAACCATGATGTATTGATTGTAAATCTAGGCATAAGTTAAAATTTTGCAGGTGTATAATGGGGTAATGTATACTTGCTAATTCTTAACTTTCTTATAATTTATTTTCGAATATATGAATAATATTTTAGAGGTAGGATGGCTTTCTTGACAAAGAAACAGGTGTGATTTTAAGTTTTTTATTTTTGAGCAGAAGGCTTAATTGATTTCTACTAATTTAATATTACTGCTTATTTTCTAACACAAGCAATCTAAAATCTATGAATTCAGGGCCATTAATTTTTGAAGCTTTTAAGGATAAAGAATGAAGTCCTTTGTCTAAAGTCAAAGAACCTATCTCTAAGGCTTTGAAGTTTTTTTCAAATGATTCTTGTCTTGGGAAACGGTCATACTCAACTCCTTCAAAAGGAGGGTCGTGTGATTCTTGGATTGTTGCCTGCAATTCGTTTTGACCTTGGTTTAAAGATATAATAGATCCAATGGTAGATTCTTTGCAAGTGTAATATATGGTAGCCTTATATTTTCCTCCATTGAGTACATCGCATTGCCAAGTGATACTATCTGACTCACTTGTCCAATTGGTAAAGTAAGAAGAGTTAGGCCAGCGATTTGATCTTTTAATGTTACCGTGGGCTATTCCATCTCTAGCTGGCAATTGAGTTATTTTATTTCCTTCAAAACCCACAGGGAAGACTTCTTTTCTATTGCGGTCAAGTTCTACTAAAACGGATTTCGTCCATTCGTTTTTTGCAGTAGTTAATTTTGATAATAAAGAATCGGGTGCTTGTTTGATAGGGTGGTGTTGACCCGGATCTTTGATTAAATCAAATATTTGATTGTCCTTATCCAACATATATTGTTGATTTCTCAAGCTCACATTTCCATTCCAATGGCTAAAAATAAATCGATCCTTCCATCTTGGTTCTTGATCTAATAAGAGTGGTTTCAGACTTACGCCATCCAATGGTTTCTTTCCCAATATGGATATTTCTGAGAGGCCAGCAAGAGTAGGAAAAATATCTATTGCCCCTGCTACTTGATCTATTTCCTGAGGACTTATTTTATTTTTCCAATGCATGATAAAAGGTGAGCGAACACC
>CALHKJ010000309.1 GCA_938033975.1 uncultured Saprospiraceae bacterium
GAACCAGAATACTGACTTATCAATATGTGGTGAAAGTACATCAGGCTGACTTGTTATATATGTCAGGTAAGCTGCACCTTGTACTAAGGTGATACCTACTGTCAATAGTCTTGTAATCTGTGTAATCTTTTTTCTACCAGACTCACCTTCTGTAGATTGAAGTCTTTGGAAATATGGAACTGCAAATCCCAAAAGTTGGATAATGATCGATGCCGTGATATAAGGCATGATCCCCAATGCAAAAATGGCAGCATTGTTAAATGCACCACCCGTAAACGCATTTATCAGACCCAATAAATCCGTCGCTCCTCCACCTGCAGTTGCAGCATCCAATGCTTGAGCATTGATTCCTGGTAAAACGATAAAAGATCCTAGTCTATAAATTGCTAGTAATAAAAGAGTAAAAAGGATACGCTCACGCAGTTCCTTTATGCTCCAAATATTTTTTAATGTCTCAAAGAATTTCATACGATTTTTCTTAAACGATTGTTACTGTTCCTCCTTTACCTTCAATGGCAGCTTTTGCAGCATCAGATGCAGCATGAGCAGACACAGTTACAGCAGCAGAGATTTCTCCTTTGGCTAAAAGTTTGATTTTGTCGTTCTTACCAATGATGCCTAGCTCAATAAGTTTATCGAGAGTAAGGTCTTTCGAACCGTATTTTTCTGAGATTGATTGTAGTCTATTAAGATTCATCGCAACATAGTCAACTCTGTTGATGTTTTTGAATCCTCTTTTAGGGAGACGCATTTGAATTGGCATTTGACCACCTTCAAATCCTCTCTTGGATTTATATCCAGAACGAGACTTGGCGCCTTTGTGACCTCTAGTAGAAGTACCACCTCTACCGGTTCCTTGACCACGTCCTATTCTTTTTCCTTTTTTTACAGCTCCTTTAGCTGGCTTTAATGAATGTAAATCCATTGTATTTGTCTTCTAAGTAATTAATTAAATTTCTTCTACCTTGATTAGGTGAGCTACCTTTAAAATCATTCCTTCAATTTGAGGATTAACTTCGTGCTCAACTGTTTGATTTATCTTTCTAAGTCCTAAAGCTTCTAAAGTAGCTTTTTGCTTTTTAGATCTATCAATCTTACTTTTTACTTGCGTTAATTTGACTTTCATCTCTTAGCGAATTTTTGTCTATCCTTCAAAAAGTTTGTTCATAGAGATTCCTCTCTCTCTTGCTACAGATTTTGCATCTCTCAATTTTGACAATGCATCTATCGTAGCTTTTACAACGTTGTGTGGATTTGAAGATCCTTGTGATTTTGCAAGTACGTTTTGTACACCTGCCATCTCAAGAACTGCTCTCATCGCACCACCTGCAATAACCCCGGTTCCGTCTGCTGCTGGCTTAATTAACACCTTACCTGCACCATACTTCCCAAGTTGCTCATGAGGAATTGTTCCTTTATTCAGTGGTACTTGAACTAAGTTCTTTTTAGCATCATCTACCGCTTTAGCAATACACTCTTGAACATCTCTTGCTTTCCCTAAACCTTGACCTACCCGGCCGTTTCCATCACCAACAACAACAAGTGCAGCAAAACTAAAAGTTCTACCCCCTTTCGTTACTTTGGCAACCCTGTTAAGGTTAACAAGCTTTTCTTTTATTTCAGAAGCGTCAGTTGCTTTTACTCTTTTTTTATTATCTCTCATTATAGTATATTAAAATTTAAGGCCAGCTTCTCTAGCGGCATCAGCCAATGCTTTAATTCTGCCATGGTATACGAATCCTGCTCTATCAAAAACTACTCTTTCGATGTTCATTCCGGATGCTTTACCTGCTATCAATTTACCAACCTCTTTAGCTTGATCCAAACCTGGACCAGAAGCATCTTTTGATGAAGCTGAGGCAATTGTCTTACCTGCTTTGTCATCAATTAGCTGACAGTAAATTGACTTGTTAGATTTAAAAACAGCCAACCTTGGTTTACTCGGAGTACCTTGTACTTTCTTACGAATTCTGTACTGTACTTTTTTTCTTTTACTAACTTTTTGAGCCATCTTTCTAAAAAATTATGCAGTTGTTTTACCTGCTTTTCTTCTAATAACTTCACCAACAAAACGAATACCTTTTCCTTTGTATGGTTCGATTTTTCTGAATGTTCTAATCTTTGCTGCTATTTGACCTATCAATTGTTTGTCATGACTTGTCAATACAATTCTAGGACTTTGACCTTTTTCAGTTACAGTGTTTAACTTCACCTCATCAGGTACAGCAAAATAAATAGGGTGAGAATATCCTAGTGTTAATTCCAAAAGATTCCCAGAGTTAGCTGCTTTGTAACCTACACCAACTAATTCTAATTCTTTTGTATAACCTTCTGATACTCCAACAACCATGTTGTTTACCAATGATCTATAAAGTCCGTGAGCGGCCTTATGTCTTTTTTGGTCTGTTGGTCTCTTTACGGTAAGAACACCATCTTCGATAGCCAACTCTAGATCTGGATCTACTTGTTGAGTCAACTCACCTTTAGGACCTTTGACAGTTACCAAGTTAGAGCCTGACACATCAAGTGTTACTCCAGCTGGTATTGATATCGGATTGTTACCTATTCTTGACATAATTAGTTCGTTTATTCTTTTTTAATATACGTAGCAGATCAATTCTCCTCCTACCTTTTGTGCTTGAGCTTGCTTCCCTGTCATTACTCCTTTTGATGTTGACACGATGCAAATGCCTAAGCCATTAATTATCCTTGGAATCTCTTCCATTGGAACATATTGTCTATATCCAGGCTTACTTATTCTTCCAATCTTTTTGATTGTAGGAAGCTTTGTATCCTGATTATATTTCAATGCTATACTGATTGTACCTTGGTACCCATTTGAATCATCAAATTTGTACTTGTGTATAAAACCTTGATCATACAAGATTTCAGTAATTGCTTTTCTCATTTTTGATGCAGGTATATTTACAATCCTATGTTTTGCCATTTGGGCATTTCGTATTCTTGTAATGAAATCTGCTATAGTATCTGTTACTGCCATGTTTAATTTAATTTAGAAGTTTACCAACTAGCTTTTGTAATTCCAGGAATTTTCCCTTCGTTAGCCATTTTTCTAAATGTTACTCTATTGATACCAAATTTTCTCATGTATCCTTTAGGTCTCCCTGTAAGTCTACATCTGTTATGCAATCTTACTGGACTTGCATTTCTTGGTAATTTATCTAGCGCTTCGTAGTCACCCTCTTCTTTTAATTTCTTTCTAAGGGCAGCGTACTTAGCTACTAATTTTCTTCTTTTAGCTTCACGAGCTATCATTGATTTCTTTGCCATATTAGTTCTGGTCTTTATTCTGGTTTTTAAATGGAAGTCCCATTGCTTTCAACAATGCTAATGATTCTGCATCAGTCTTTGCTGTAGTCACAAAGTTTATATCCATACCAGTAATTTGATTTATCTTATCCAAATCAATTTCTGGGAAAATAATTTGTTCTTGAATTCCTAGAGAGTAGTTACCTCTTCCATCAAAGCTTTTATCATTGATTCCTCTAAAGTCACGAACCCTTGGAAGAGCAACCGCAGTTAGTCTTTCTAAAAATTCGTACATCATGTTTCCTCTTAAAGTAACTCTAGCTCCGATCACCACATCTTCTCTCAACTTAAAGTTTGAGATAGATTTTCTGGCTTTGGTTGGAACTGCTTTTTGACCAGCGATCGTGGTCAATTGCTGAAGAGCTGTATCTGCAAGCTTCTTATCTTGAGTTGCATTACCAACACCTTGGTTGATACAAATCTTTTTAAGCTTAGGCACTTGCATGATTGTTTTGTATCCAAACTCTTCCATAAGTTTTGGAACAACCTCTTCAGTGTATTTCGTTCTTAAATTAGGTACGTAACTCATTACTTAATTATTTCTCCTGATTTTTTAGCAAATCTTACTGACTTACCGTCAACAATTTTTCTTCCAATCTTTGTTGCTTCGCCTGATTTAGGGTCAACCACCATTAGATTAGAAATATGAATAGGTGATTCAATATCATTAATACCACCTGGGTTATCTTGAGTTGGTTTGGTATGTTTTTTTACCATATTAACTCCTTCAACGATAGCTCGGTATTTTGAAGTAATTACTTCTTTAACCAAGCCTTGAGATCCTTTGTTAGATCCAGAAATCACCAATACGGTATCTCCTTTCTTAACATGAAACTTCTTAGGTACGTCTATTTTCTTTTTGTATGCCATTCTTCTAGTCTCTTAAATTTATTAAAGAACTTCTGGTGCCAAAGAAACAATTCTCATATAATCCTTATCTCTCAATTCTCTCGCTACAGGTCCAAAGATCCTTGTTCCTCTAGGCTCATCATTAGGAGTAAGAAGAACAACTGCGTTGTCATCAAACCTGATGTATGAGCCATCTTTTCTTCTAATTTCTTTTTTGGTTCTCACAACTACAGCAGGAGATACCAAACCTTTTTTTACTCCTTCTGGAGATGCTTCTTTAACAGTAACAATAATTTTGTCACCTACAGATGCGTATCTTCTTTTTGATCCGCCCAAAACTCTAATACAAAGCGCTTCTTTCGCTCCAGAGTTGTCTGCTACTTTCAGTCTGCTTTCCTGTTGTATCATCTTTTAATTATTTAGCTTTTTCAACTATTTCAATCAATTTCCATCTCTTTCTTTTTGAAAGAGGTCTAGATTCTTCTATTCT
>CALHKJ010000310.1 GCA_938033975.1 uncultured Saprospiraceae bacterium
CCATATGCACCAAAGTATTAATTGCTTCGATAAACATATCTTCTGGAAATTCTGGCATGCACATTCTTCTTGCAGATTCATTTAGTCTGTAGATGTGTTGCTCAGGTCTAAATAACATTGGGACGCCATCTTTCGATTTACTGGCTTTCATTCCTTCAAAAATCGACTGCCCATAATGCCAAGCCAGGTTACCCGGATGTATGCTCAGATTTTTAAGTGGTGCAATTTTGAAGTTTTTCCATTCTCCATCAGCATAATCTGCTTCGAACATATGATCTGAGAAAAATTTTCCGAAAGGTAGATTATCAAAATCTATTTCGGATAAACGAGAAGTTTCGACTTTGGAAATGGTAATTTTGGACTTTGTCATTCAGCAATTTTTTTATAAAGTTATTGATTTTAAAATAAAAAGCATCAAGGTGCTTTTAAAAAATCAGTATTTTATACCAAATATTAATTATTTGCGATATATAATTTCATTTATGGAGGGAAATAGACACATATACAAAATTCTTGAAAAGTCAGATATCTCCTCGCATGGAGAAAATAAACGTAAAATTGGCTTTATTGTTCTTCAAGCTCATTATGCTCAACATCAAGATCTGCTTCATAAGATTATTTCTGCGGTGGGCCTTGATGTCAAATCAGATGTGATGATTATCGAATTGAAAGATCAAAATGGTCGGATTGTTTTGAATGAGCTTTACCGAAATTCTGAAACCAAACATTTTTTCATTTTTGGATTATCGGAATCACAAATTGGTGTTCAAACAGAAATGCATTTACATCATCCAAAGGTGAGTGAAAATTTTGTGATTCATATCAGTCATTCATTAGAAGAGCTTGCCAATAATGTTGACAAGAAAAAGGAATTGTGGGCTTATCTTCAAAAAATATTTAAGTAATGGAATTAATATTTGCGACTGGTAACATCAATAAAGTGAAGGCGATCAGCACCATGATTCCGCCAGAAAGTAATATCGAGGTAAAGCCCATGTCTTCATTGGGTATTACTGAAGACATACCAGAAACACAGAATACCCTTTCGGGAAATGCCAAGCAGAAGAGTGAATACTTGTTTGACAAACTAAACATAAATGTTTTCTCTGAAGACTCGGGTCTGGAAATTGAAGCTCTTGATAATGCACCTGGAGTCAAAACAGCAAGATATGCAGGAGAGCAAAAAGATGCTCAGGCAAATATGGATTTGGTTTTAAAGAATCTCAAAAATTCATCAAATCGCAAAGCTCGATTCAGAGCTGTAATTTCGCTTATACTTAATGGAAAAGAACATCAATTTGAAGGAATTGTAGAAGGTAAGATTGGTCTCGAAAAGAAAGGTAAAAATGGATTTGGCTATGACCCAATATTTATCCCGGATGGATTCCGTCATAGTTTTGCTCAATTACCAACTGAAGTTAAATATGGAATGAGCCACAGAAAAAGGGCATTCGAAAAAATGATAGAATTTCTATTAAGTCAATAATTATATCAAAACGGCATCTAGAATAAAACATAGACCAAAACTCAAACTTGCCATTCCATTTGTCTTGAAAAATGCCATATCTATTTTTGAAAGATCATCATGCTTTACCAGCCTATGTTGATAGAAAATCAAAAAGAAGAAAAAGGCTGTTCCTAATCCAAACAAGATTCTCATTTCTTCATATCTTATAGTACAGAGGTACGCAGCCATCAATAAGCAGCTTACGCAAATGAAATGAACAAATAAAGAAAGCTTCAATGCTCCTTTAGATCCAAATTTGCTTGGTATGGAGTGCAAACCAAGCTTGACATCAACAGATTCATCTTGTAAGGCGTATATGATATCAAAGCCCGCGACCCAAGTAAGTACAACCAATCCATATAGGACAGGTATTATAGAAAATTGGCTTGTCACGGCGAGATATGCACCTATTGGTGCTAATGCTAAACCTATCCCTAAGATAAAATGCGCAAGCGAGGTAAAGCGCTTGGCATACGAATAACCCAGCACAACAAGCATGGCAACTGGACTAAGGTAGAAGCACAGTCTATTTATAAACCAACAGGTTACAATAAACAAAATCACATTAATAATAGCAAATGCTAGTACCCTGTTTGCAGGTAGAATTCCTGCTGGGATTTCTCGCTTAGCAGTCCTTGGGTTTTTAGCGTCGATAATACGATCTGCCCATCGATTGAAAGACATGGCTGCATTTCTTGCAAACACCATGCAGAGAAGAACGAATCCCAAAGTTTTGAAATCAATTTGACCCTGATCTAAAACAGCTAAAAAAAAACCAACCATTGCAAACGGTAGTGCAAAAATGGTGTGACTAAATTTTACCAGTTTCAAATAATCCTTCATACTGCAAAGGTAACATAATAGGAATAACATTGTTTTAGTTATTGGTCTTTCATTCTTGAGAATTGACCATAAAAAAAGCCCGCAACGAATGGTTGCAGGCTTTTTTTAATTCACAAAAGAATGTTCAATTATTGAACTGTTTCTTCTGGCTTGTTTACTTTTCCTTTGATAGTAAGGTAGTTGTTTGCAGGGTCAGTGTTAGCAGTAATAGTTACTCTCTTTGACTGAAGATTTCCTCCAACTTTTCCTTTTCCTTTTGAATCAAAAGTTACATCAATCTCTCCCGTTTCACCTGGAGCGATTGGGTTTCTTGGCCAGTTTGGAACTGTACATCCACATGATCCTTTTGCATTGCTAATGATCAATGGCTCTGAACCAGTATTTTTGAAAGTGTACTTATGATTTACTTTATCACCTTCCATTACTTCACCAAAATCATATGTTGACTCTGTAAATTCAAGTGTTGTAAGAGGACCAGCAGGTACTGCAGGCTCTGTACTTGCAGCTGGGTTAGCAGCATTTGTTGCAGCATTTGTAGTTGCAGTAGGAACGTTTCTTACATCTTCTACTGCAGCTTCAGCTGTACTTACTGCACCATCATTTTTACATGATACTAATGACATTGTCGCCAAAGCAAATACTAAGCTTAATAATTTGAAATTTTTCATTAATGTGATTATTGAATTAAAAAAATGTTTTCTAAATATCTATGATACAAATGTAAAGCCGTCTTTGTATAAAATCAGCTTTATTTACTCAGTTAACAACCGATTAACAACCTATTTATAAGGCATTTACTTAAGAATTGTTCATTTTTCGGCTATCCAAGCCTCAAATTCCTTTAAATTCTTGGTGTTCAGGCACATTTCCTTCAGTAATCCGCCCTTACTGGCAGCACACACTCCATAAT
>CALHKJ010000311.1 GCA_938033975.1 uncultured Saprospiraceae bacterium
TCTGATGGAGATAATATTGTTAGCCTTACGGCAAATAAGTATACGATGGAAGACGAAGGGCTAAGTGTTGTTTGTTCGAGATCTCACCTGAATGATGAGACTTCTGCCTTTTTAGCTAAAATGAACAAGCCGGAAACGGTATCAAAGGGCTCATCATTGAAATTTTTAATCATTGCAGAAGGTAATGCAGATGTATATCCTAGATTGGCTCCGACCATGGAATGGGATACGGCCGCTGCACAGATTATTCTAGAAGAATCTGGAGGTAAGGTAGTCAGAGCAGAAGATCAAAGTCCACTGCGATACAACAAAGAGATATTGACCAATCCGCATTTTATTGCCTTTGGAGCACTCAACTAATTAGACATGAGTTCAGCTGGAATTTCTGCAGTCATCATTACTAAGAATGAAGAAATTCATATCGCTAATTGTATCAACTCACTCAAAGATTTTGTCGATGAAATTATTGTCGTGGATAGTGGAAGCGATGATAATACAGTTAGTATTGCTGAGAATTTAGGCGTGCGAGTTTTTGTGAAAGAGTGGGAAGGATATGGGGCAAATAAAAATTATGGTGCAGATCAAGCCCAGTATGATTGGATTTTGTCAATTGATGCTGACGAGGTGGTGGACGATCATTTGCGCAAAGCAATCCAATCAAAACAATTGGTAAAAGGAGAGTTGTATCTCATTAATAATATAACAAACTATTGTGGTCACTGGGTGAAGTACACTGAATGGAGACCTGCGTACAAATATCGCTTGTATGAGAAATCAAATACTCGCTGGGATCAACGCAAGGTACATGAGGGACTTGTCCATCAAAAGGAACCTACTTTGGTGAAACTTTCTGGTGCTATGCTTCATTATTCTTACAGTGATTTTGATGAGCATCTCTTAAAAACAGAGCAGTATGCAAAGTTGTCGGCAGAACAATGGATTGCAGAAAACAAGAAGCCAGGCGTATTAAAAAGAATATTTGGCCCATCTGTTCGTTTTATAAAGTCATATGTATTTAATCTTGGATTTTTGGAAGGAAGGGTAGGTTATACAATCAGTAGGACCAATGCAATGCAAGCAAGAAAAAAAATTCAGTACTTTGATCAATTAAAAAAAGGAAAGAATGAGGTTTAAGTTTTTGATGTTGTTATTGTTTGTGTCAGCGATGTCTTGCAAGTCAAAGAAAGAGCTTGTTGTTCCAGTGATAGATGATGGTACATACTTAGATGGGAAAATGGTTTTTGTCAAAGCCATGGATCTAACAGAAGCTTTAGAAATTGCTGAATCAGAAAACAAGCCATTGTTTGTTGAATTTGAAGCTGATTGGTGCTTGCCTTGTAAATTGATGAGCGAAGAAGTATTTACCCATCAGAAAACGGCTGATTTTTACAATGATAATTTTGTCAACTATAAGGTAGATATAGAAAAGGGAACTGGTCCAAATCTGAAAATGCTCTACGGAGTCAATATTCTACCAACCCTAGTTATCTTAAATCATAAAGGAAGAGAGCTTTCTAGAAATGACGGAAGCCTCATGCACGATAATCTAATGAATCTTGCGCATGAAGCTTTGTCGAATTGGGAAGTTGAATCTAATACACAATGACTTATGCCAGTTGGGCCATATTTCTAACAAGTATTTTGTTTGGTTTTCTCGCAGAAAAATGAATGATGTTTGACCTCTTCAGTTCTCCTAATACACGAGAAACTGTTTGTCGGCTAGTGTCGGTTATAAACGCTATATCGGAATGAGACAAATTGTGCTTGATAAGTAATTCATCTATACCAATTTTGATACCTCTTGTGATAGCCATTTTCTTTAAGAATCCCTCAATTCTTTTCTGAGCTTTTACATACACAAAATCTGCTACTCTTTTTTCTAGATCTGAAAGCTGAGACATGATATGAGAAACAATAGAAGTACAGAATTTTGAATTGGCAAACAAGATGCTTTCAAATTTCCCTTTCGGAATCACCAAGACCTGTGATTCAGTCAAAGCCTGTGCGTAATCAGGTCTATTTTCCTTTTTGGTAAGAATGTTCTCGCCAAAAATGTCACCTTCTCTTATCAGTTGCTTAATAATACTTTTACCAGGTTCCATTTCAAGACCAACTTTGATGCTTCCTTTAAGAAGTATATATACTGATCTTATTGGCTGATCTGCTTCATATACCTTTTGGTCCTTTTTCAATTTCAAAAAGCTACCAAATTGAGCGATATCATTTTTTTCATTTTCTGTCAGATCTTTGAGTAGATCCAATTGCTCTATCATCAAGTATTTTGCTGAAGTATTCATAGTCTGGATTTTATTATATAATGCTTCCCAAATCCCAATTACTTAGTTGTAGAGCTAATTTTTTTCAGAATTTTATTCTGTATTTGTCTATACTTCCGTAAATGTGTTCTAAGTAATTGAAAACCAACTATTTAATTGTATAGTTGGATTCTATATCAACGAGATAATTTTTGAAATTTTTTTCAATAAATGTTTAATCTCTTTGATTTTGGTGCCTAATTTCTTCGTAAATGAATTATTAAAAGCGATTTTTAGACCAATATGGACAAGAATATTCATACAAAACCGATAGGATACCTTCTAGAACGGACTACACGAGTTGTAAAATTGAGTTTCCACAAATGCTTTAAAGACTTAGGCATCGACATAACGCCAGAACAATGGGTGGTAATGGATAGCCTCTATCAAAAGAATGATCAATCACAGAAAGATCTAGCAAGTGGAAGTTTTAAGGATGCACCGACCATTTCAAGAATAATTAATGTTTTAGAAAAGAAGGAATGGGTGCTACGCAAGGCTTCCGAAGCTGACCGTAGATTCTTTATCATTCATCAGACGGAAGAGGGAAGAAGAATTACAGAGATTCTTCAATCTGAAATCTCAAAAATAAGAGAGCAAGGTTGGAAAGGTTTGAGTCAAGAAGACTATGATGCCTTTACCAAGATCATCAATCAAGTTTTTGAGAATTATTCTTAGGTGAATCTCATTGAAAAAGATCTCAACACTTCTGCCAAGACCTTTTCTTAAAAAAACACAATTATAACTTAATAGAATTTCAGTTTCTATTTGCATTCCATAGCTATGCAAAATTGAATCTATGTTCTTTTTAAAGTTATAATTGTAAAAACGAAAAATGGTAAGTTAGGGTTGGTTGAAGCCAATAAAAAACGCCTGAAGCAAAGCTCCAGGCGTTATACATTTATTTCCTTTTGCTAATTTTAAAACTTCACAAATTGTTGCATGCTTGTTTTATTGTTCATCGTTACTTTAATAAAGAATGTTCCAGAAGTTAATTCTTCAGTAGGCATTTTGATTATCTGATTTCCAGCATTTAATTTGCCTTCAAAGACAGTTGATACCTGTTGGCCTAAGTTGTTGAATATAGCGATTTTACTTTCAGCATCTTCAGTCAAGCTGATGTTGAGATTTGCTTCATTTGCAACTGGATTTGGTGCAATACTAAAAGATTGGACATTGTCTAATTCGTCGATGGATACAATTGGTTTTGAAACATCAGTATTTGAAATCCACTCATCTAGTAAATCAATGGTTGCAGGAAAATTTCCATTAACCCATGCATCAAATTGAACAGATCTATCTGGAGCAATGATAACTAAGGTAGGATATCCATAAAAAGGTCCATAAGATCCATCGGTATAAGGTGCTTGAGCTTCTGGTCCTCCACCGTCAGCACTAACAGCCGGCCAAGTAGTCCCGTGTTGCTCTTCAAATCCTATGACTTTAACATCATCATCCCCTGACATACTTGTCAATGAGATAAATTCTACATCGTGCTGTCCAGCTCCCCATTCTTGATACAAGGGCTCCATCAATGGCGCTAATTCATTACAGGGAGGGCAGTCTACAAAAAACAAATCTAGAACCACAGTTTTGCCCTGATCTAGATAATCAGCATATAATTTATGTTCGACTCCTTTGGTGTCTGTTACAGTAAAGTCTGGAGCAACTTGTGCAAACAAACTCAAACCGATTAAAGAAAGAAAAATGGTGTAGAATATTTTCATATTTATCTTTTGAAGTTTATTTAATACTCTATAATACAAATACTCGACTTATCAATCGGGCTGTAGTGTAAAATTATTCCATTCTTTTTTATTTAGTCATCAAATAGCCATTTGCGTAAGCATAGTTCTGCTAGAGATAATATACATCTCTTGTGTCAAGTCCTAGATATATTGCCAGCATCAAAATATTTGAAAGCTTGGAAAAAACCACTATACTTGCATTGACAACTAAATTGTTGAAAAATCGATATTCACTCTTAAAACATCAGAAATATGCATCAGCAAACTGAAGATATACCGAAGATATATGAGGACGCTCAAGATTTCATGCCTATTAATGGCACAGATTATCTTGAATTTTATGTTAGTAATTCAAAGCAGGCGGCACATTTTTATAGGTCAGCAATGGGTTTTAAGCCTCTTGCATATTCTGGATTGGAGACACAAAATGCACAGACTGAGTCGTATGTAGTTGTACAAGATAAAATAAGACTTGTACTTACTTCACCTTTGAAAAGTGGAACTGAGATTGGTAAGCATATAGATAAACATGGTGATGGGGTGAAGGTGACTGCTTTATGGGTAGATGATGCAACTTATGCATACAATGAAGCTATAAAGAGAGGTGCTAAGTCATATATGGAGCCAAGGGTGGAAGAAGATGAGGATGGTAGAGTTGTTAGGTCGGGAATCCACACTTACGGCGAAGTAGTGCACATCTTTGTAGAGCGAAAAGATTACAATGGAATTTTTCTACCAGGATATAAAAAATGGGAATCAGATTACAAGACCGAGTCAGTGGGATTAAAATTTGTAGACCACATGGTTGGAAATGTAGAATTGGGAATGATGAATGAGTGGGTGAAATTCTATGAAGAAGTGATGGGATTTAAACAGATTATGTCATTTGATGATAAGGATATATCCACAGAATTTACTGCTCTGATGTCAAAAGTTATGAGTAATGGAAATGGTAGAATTAAATTTCCAATTAATGAGCCTGCGGCAGGACTTAAAAAATCTCAGGTAGATGAATATCTTGAATTTTATGAAGGCGCAGGTGTGCAGCATATTGCAGTTGCAACCGATGATATCATTTCTACGGTTACACAATTAAAATCACGTGGTATTGATTTCTTAGAAGTGCCGGATACATACTATGATGTGTTAAACAAAAGAGTAGGGCCAATTGATGAGGATATTGAAAAATTGAGAAAACTAAAAATCTTGGTTGATCGTGATGATGAAGGCTATTTACTCCAGATTTTCACAAAAACTGTGCAGGCAAGACCTACTATGTTTTTTGAAATCATCCAAAGAAAGGGGGCTACCTCATTTGGAAAAGGGAATTTTAAAGCCTTGTTTGAGGCTCTAGAAAGAGAGCAAGAACTAAGAGGAACTTTATAAAGCACATAAATGGAATAGGGGATTGTATATCATTTTTCTATAAAATTAATCTTAAAGCGACATAAGATTGGATTTATTGATAATGGGGGAATACCTTTACTTATATTGTATATATAAGTCTTATTATAGTATTCTAAATCAGGTTTTATTACTAGAACAATTTATATTATCCTTTTATCCATGGTTCCATTCTTTTTGTTTTCACAAGAAGATGGAGAACACTGTGCTAATGAAATATTACTAACCATTACCAGTGTTAATTTTATACAAGGCTGTGATTGGAATGACGGAGGAGGTATAGATCCTTCGATTTATATATATGATCTCAACGGAAATATTCTCATTGCTAATGAGGTTGAGAATATGAGTCAGGTCACTGGACCTGGACAGAATGTATCTTTTGATCTTTCTTCAAATCCAAATTGTTGTGGCACTGGATACACTCAATTATTAGGAATTCATCCAATTAATATTTTAGATTTTCAATTTCAAGTAGAAATCTTTGAAAGTGATGGTGGTTGCTGTGAAGGATTTAATGGAGATGATAGTTATGGGCAGGGTATTATCGATATGAACATTATTGATGATGCTGTTGGCACCATCGATGTCGGTAGTAATTGTGTTTCATTTAACTATGAATTACAAGTGACACCAATCTTCAGATTTGGGAGAATGGAATTGGAGGAGACTGTGTGTGCAAACTATACCGTTGAATTTAATAATATTGAATATGGGATTGATAATCCACAAGGATTAGATACTATTTGGGGAGGCTCCGCAAATGGTTGTGATTCATTCATCAATGTAATGCTTGATTTTTACGATCCGTTAGATCCTGAGATTATTGGTGAACCTCAAATATGTTTTGCGGAGGTGAATCTACTTACC
>CALHKJ010000312.1 GCA_938033975.1 uncultured Saprospiraceae bacterium
TACCAAATGGTTGTACTTCAACACACCGTGTAAGATGGACAGTAAGCGATGGTTGTGGAAATGAGACACAAGCAACTAGCTTCTTTACAATAGAGGATAAGAAACAACCAACACCATACATGTTGAACTTAAGTACAGCATTGATGCAAGACGGCTCAGTAGAATTATGGGCAAGTGATTTTGACACTGGAAGTTTTGACAATTGTACTCCAGAAGATTTCTTATTATTTACATTTTCAGATAATGTTCCTCCACAATTGCTTGATGCAGAAGAAGATAGCCCTTGGTATGATGCAGATGGGGTAGCCAGTAAAAATGATTACTTAAGCGGTAACGCCGAACTTTGGAATGGAGAGGCTGGAACTTCTGCAATGATCTTCAATGAGGAAGACTTGGAAGCATCAACAGATGGATTACTAGAAGTGCCAATCTATGTATGGGATTTATGTGGAAACAAAGACTTCGCGATAGTAAATCTTAATTTGGTTGACAACGATGGAGATGCAACTGCAAACATTGGTGGAAGAGTAGCAACAGAAGAAGGTGAAGGCATCAAGGATGTAACAATCCTTGCAAGCTCTGATCAATCAGGATATCCAGAAATCGTTACGACTACAGATGATGGATTTTACATGTTTGAATTTAATCCAATGTACAGTGATTATAAATTGACTGGAGAAAAGAATGATGATTGGTTGAATGGAGTAACAACATTAGATATTCTACTAATTCAAAGACATATTTTAGATCTTGAAAAATTGGATAGTCCGTATAAGTTGATTGCTGCTGATGCTAGTAATGATCAAAGAATAAGCGCTGTAGATTTGATTCAGTTGAGAAAATTGATTTTGGGAATATATGAAGAATTACCAAATAATGACAGTTGGAGATTTATAGATGCAGATTCTAATATGAATAGCGAAAGCCCATGGCCTTTCAGTGAATTTATAGATGTGATTGATTTGCAAGAGAACATGGAAGAAGATTTTATTGGTACTAAGATTGGAGATGTAAATGGCAGTATTGATTTATTTACTCAAGGGCAGAGTGTTGATGGTAGAAGTACCGGAAATCTTGAAATGAACATCCAAGAAGAAGAAATGCGAAATGGACTTTCGAGATTGACCTTTAGTTCCAACAATTTTAATGAGATATCAGGATTCCAGTTTAGCTTGAAAGCAGGTGTTTCAGAAATTGTTGAAGTCGAAAAAGGACAACTTCCTATGGAGGCTTATAATATTTCTAGTACTTCAGGAAACTTAAATGTTAGCTGGAACTCAGATAAATTAATAAGTATAGGTGATCAAAGCTTATTTTCTGTTTTAGTTTATCGTGATAATTCTTCATTGGAAATAGCAAATGAAAAGCTAATTGCTGAGGCATACCAAGGAAGTAATTTAGATATAATTGGTGTCAACAAAACTAGACTAGATTCTACAAATGAATTGTTCCAGAATGAACCTAATCCATGGGTCAATCAGACAACCCTTAAGTTCAGCTTAGCTAAACAAGCTGAGGTGAATATTAGTTTCTTCGATGTTAATGGAAAAATGATTTTTTCAAGACAAGGCCAATTTGAAAAAGGGGAGAATGAATTTATAATTGGAAAAGCTGAGTTAAATAATTCCTCAGGTTTATTATATTATAGAATTGAAAATGAAGATTTCTCTCTTCACGGAAAAATGATTCAATTAAAATAAATTATAAAGCCCATCATCTTGATGGGCTTTTTTTATTTCCAAATTCTATGATTCTGATGGTAAATTATCAAAGGTTAGAGCTTAACAATCCACCAAGAATCTAAGACATTATCTTTCTCAAGTATACTTATAATATGCACTCCCTTGTTTTTTGGTAGTTCAGAAGACTGTAAAGAATGATTTCCCTTTGAATAGATCTTATTGCTAATAGTTTGCTGACTCCCAGAACTCAGATCAAATGATTGAATAGTGAATTCTCCTGGACTAAGAACGGTGAAATTAAATTCACGAACGATATCTTCAGTCACTGTAAATGGCTTGGATATCATTGCAGTGCTAGTCAATGAATTGACTTCGAAGTAGCATACATAGTTTTCATCAAACATATGTGGACCAGCCTTCATTGTGTGAGGCGGATCGGATGGATTGTATGGATTCGAAGAAGTGTTGTCATATGTGGCTGTAGAATATATTTTAGTTCCTTTAGGTAAATGGAGTGCTTCCTTGAAAATATACTTTTCCCTCCAATGAAAATCCCAATCATCAATAGAAAGTATAGAGACAGAGGATCGATCTGGCAATACAGCAAACACCTCCCAACTTCTGCACAAGAGATGAGCCAATGGAGTAATAGACCTTAAACTAACATCAATAGGTAATTCTATAGAGGAGGATATTCTCTTTTTTAATCCACCTTCTATGAGAAAAGTATCTGCCATTAATGCTATGTGGGCAAACGGTACGTTTTGAAGAACCGACTTTTGCTTTTCAGCAAAATTGAAATGAACACAACTACTATCGGTCTGTATCTCACCATATGGGCCATAATGTATGTGAAGCAGTAATTCAGAATCATTTGGTAAATAAAGGTGCTCATTTTCAGATAATCTTGTACTAGTTGTATTCGGCATCCAACTGTACCAATTTGGATAAGACGAATTGAAGCCTAAACTACCATATGCAAAGAATCCATATCGAGGATCCCATGCATCTAATTTCGAAGACTTTCCTTTTGGGGCTAGAGAGATATTTGCAGACCGGACAATCTTCTTATTGCCAGGTTCGAAAAATATATCGCTAATGTATTTGTCTGAAGCTAAGTCCAGCTCCAATGGAAAAACCTGATATTGATCATAATAAATTCCGTAGTGCTCAAATTTTTCAGACATGCAGATTGTATAATCGTAATCAGAATTCGAACTTTCTTGTTTCTTGGATTTAGCTTTTAAAGACTTTCCTTCGAGAAGACCATTGTCTATCCATTGGGCAATAAGATCCCTTTCCTCGTCTGAAATTGATCGCTCATTTGCAAATTGAACCTTGTGATAATCAGCCTTGAATGGTGGCATAAGTTTCGTGTCGGTTACAAATTTGATCATACTAGCATAACTAGCAACGTCATCGTACGAAGTGAAGGGAATAGGGCCAATATCATTTTCTTGGTGGCATGACAAACAGTTTTTCTCTAGGATAGGAGCTATGTGTTCATGATATGTAACTTGAGCTTTGCTGGAACTACTCAATATTATTATCAAAATAAAAAATAACCATTTCATCTTTTGGTGATATAGCAACCTATTGGATCAGGCCAGGGCTTTGGAACAGGATGATCTGTAAGTATTTTTTTTATTGCAACTTCAAGATCTTCAGTTACTTTCCCATGCCTCATTCTTCCTGGAGCTGCATAGGAGTTATTAATCCTACCTTGATAGAGAATTTCATCTTGGTTATTTACAAGGACTACTTCGGGCGTAACTGCAGCTTGGTATCTATTAGTGATAGTTCTATCATGGTCTATTTCGATGGTGAAGAGACTTAATCCGTATTTTCTTTTGAATAAAGATGCAGTTTTGATATTGCTTCTACGTTGTGGAAAAACAGCAACAAATGTGATGTCATCTGCATACTCTGTAGATAATTTTTGAAGTGTCTTTCCAAGATAATTACAAACAGGGCATTCTTCAGCCAAAAATATATAGGCGGTAAAGTTGGTTTGACTGAGGGCTACTTGACAGCTAATCAAACAGATTATAAAAATTAAGGAGAATTTTTTCATAAAATAAATTTAGAATTCAAATGCTATATTTATTTAATCTTTAAACTGAAACAGCATATTTTTCATCTGAATCCAACTATTCAGATCCTAAAAAGCTTGATTGAGTTCTTATTGACTATGCATATAAAAAAGAATATACTTAATTAGCCTTATGAAATTATATTTTGTAATACTAATTTGTTTTAATAGCTGTTTGGCTTTAAGCCAAATCTATAACACCATTGATGGATATGTTCATTTTATTTCTGAGGCACCTTTAGAAATTATCGAAGCTGAAAGTGATAAAATGCAAGGATTGATAAATGTAGAAAAGAAGGTTTTTGCATTCCAAATTTATGTCAAATCTTTTGAAGGTTTTAACAATCCTCTACAACAAGTACATTTCTATGAAAATTATATGGAAGCCAATGAATTTCCAATTGCAATATTCAAAGGGAAAATACTTGAAGCAATTCAAGAAGGGAAGGGGATTTATAGAGCAAAAGGAAAACTAGAGATACACGGACAAATAGTTGAGCGAATAATAGAAGTAGAATTAGATGTGAATGATCAAGAAATCACCTATGCCTCTTCGTTTTTGGTTCCTTTGTTAGATCATGATATTGAGCTTCCTCAGATTGTTTATCAGAAGATTTCGGAAGTAATCCGAGTGAAAGTAGAGGGTAAAATGATCTTGCGCAATGAATAGACTTGTCGCGATACTATTTTATCTGTTACCCGCCTCAATTTGGTCACAACAACCTTGTTGGCAGCAGGTATCTTTGGAGGTCGAGATAGATATAGAGCAGATGCATATAGATTCTCTCGGCTTTTTGTGGTTGGTTGACAAACAAAGCGTTTACCGCTTTGACGGTAAAGAAGCTATTGTCAAATTAGAATTAGAGGATGAGCAAATAACTACAAGTGAATATTATACCCATAAGATCTTGCTAGGAACTTCCTTTGGTCGCATACTGAAAATGGATTTAGCTTCTGATTCTTTAGTCGTTTTACAAGATAGTATCCATAATGATCCAGTTACTGAAATTAATTATGTTGATGATGAAAATTTTATTTATGCCTCTTATGGGTCTGGAGTTTGTGTTGTAAATAAGTTTGGTAGTAAAAAATTAGATGTTAATCAAGGTCTAGTAAGTAACGAAGTTTATGATATTGAGTTGCATTCTAATAGATTTTACCTTGCTACTGACCAGGGAATTCAAATACTAAATCCAGAGAATCCAAATTCCGATATTGAAGTTATTGATACAGATGATGGCTTATCAGATATTGTAGTGACGCACTTAATTTCGCAAGACGACAAACTTTGGTATACTGACTATGACAAGCACCTTGGAAGTATCAGTATAAATCATGTAGTAGAAAACTTTGCTCTTGAAGATAAATCAAAGATCAATGAGGTAATTGCGCTTAATAACGAAGTCTTTTTAGCCTCTGATAATGGTTTGACAACTTATTCAGATGGCCAGTTTATCAATCAATATCCAATCAATGGCACAGATAAAATATCTCTTATCCAAAATGATAAAGAAGGTAATTTATGGATGGTCAATTCAAGTGGAAATCTTTTAAAAGGAAACCTATACTTCCAAAAATTAAATATCCAAACAAATAGTATCACGGCATTTACAATGCTTGATGATAACTATATAATTGGTAGTAGTGAA
>CALHKJ010000313.1 GCA_938033975.1 uncultured Saprospiraceae bacterium
CTGATCTTGTATTAGAATGTGCTGATCCAAATAATGCAACTTTGATTGCTGGCTGGGAAGCATCTTTTGCAAATGCAGAAGGATCAGATGAATGCAGCAACAACTTGGCGTGGACACTGGAAGAATTAGATGCTATAGAAATATGCGGAGACGTAACAACTACCCCTTATATATTTACAGTTACAGATGCGTGTGGTAACACCAATACAACATCTGCCTCAATTATTTTAGAAGATAATACAGCACCAATATTGCTTGTTCCAATGGATCAAGTAGAGGAGTGTGCTGATATTTCTGTCTCTTTGGAAGACTGGACATCGGAGGCAACTGCAACTGATGAATGTGGAGATGTAACTATTGCGGTAGAGCTCTGGAATACAACAAGTGGTTGTGGTGGAACTGAAACTGAGACATACATTTTTACAGCGACAGATGCTTGTGGAAATCAGACAACTGGACTTGCTGATTATGGAACTGAAGATACATCGGCTCCAATCATAACTTGTCCTGAAGATCTTAGTCTCATTTGCGGAAGCGAAGATAATGATCAAATAATAGCCGCTTGGTTGGCGACAGCCATTGCAGTTGATGAAAATAATTGTAGCGATGTCGAAGTCACCTATGAACTTCCAGGAAATTTACCTACGCCACTTGATTGTGACAATGGGATGGGAATCGATGTGACTTTTACAGCTACTGATGAATGCGGAAATGTTAGTACCTGTATTGCGACCATAACAATGGATGATGAAGACGCCCCATATTTTAGCAATTGTCCAACCAATCTTACGGTGAATGTAGATGTAGATCTTTGTGAAACAAATGTTGTCTACAGCACACCAGTTGCTTTAGATAATTGTGATGAAAATGTTGCAGTAACTCTTGAAGAAGGTCCAGCTAGTGGTTCGGCTTTTGATTTGGGAACGACTACTGTCACATTTATGGCAACAGATGATTGTGGAAATACTTCGACTTGTAGTTTTGATATAACGGTCATCGACAGTGACATTCCGAGTATTGATTGCCCAAGTAACAATGTGGTAGTATGCGCTGATGATGGAGATTGTACTTGGTTGTCTGATGATCAAACGGATCCATTGTATAATGACAATTGTGATGGGATAGAAGTTGTATATGAAATTACTGGAGCAACAACAGCCAATGGCGATAATGCACTGTCTGATGATGCTGTAGTCTTTAATATAGGATCGAGTCTGGTTACTTACACAATTACTGATCCTTCAGGAAATGAATCTTCTTGCAGTTTTGTTGTTGTGGTTGAAGATTGTGAAGCACCAAGCATAACATGTTCAGATTTGAAGGATGTAGCTTGTGGGTCAGAAGATGTAGCTGTGTGGCAAGAAGCTATTGCGTCGACTGTTACTGATAATTGTGATGATATCATGAACCTTAGTGTAGTCTCTACTTTGATAACAGATGTTAGTAGCTGTGGAAATACCTTTGAAGAGTCATATTTATTTACAGTAACGGATATTGCTGGTAATTCTTCTACTTGTATTGCAACTTATGAAACTGATGATGAAGTGGCACCAATCGTGACTGATGCCACAGACCTAACACTTGAATGTAATGGAGGAAATCAAAGCACGGCTCTTCAAGCTTGGCTGAATAATAATGCTGGTGCTACAGCAACAGATGCATGTAGCGAACCAGTTGTTTTTTCTAATAATTTTGTTGGTGATATTGTAGAAGTTTGTGGAACGAATGGAAGTACTACGGTAATATTCACAGCAACTGACGATTGTGGAAATACAAGTTCTACAAGTGCTGTATTTACCATTGAAGATACGACAGCTCCAGTTCTTAGTTGTCCATCGGATATCACCTTAGAGTGCCAAGACCCATTGGCCAATGCAGTCATAGAAAGTTGGTTGAGTGATGTGTCTGCAATTGATGCATGTGAAGGTGCGGTGGAAGTAGCTAATGATTATGGTGATACATTCATAGATGGCTGTGGTCTTACTGGTTTGTTTGTAATTGAGTTTGTTGCACAGGATAATTGCGGTAACAGAACAAGCTGTTTCAGAAATATTACGATTGTTGATAGCACAAACCCTACTATAGAATCAGAAGCTCAGGATTTATCTTTGGAATGCGCTGATCCAAACAATGAAGTTTTGATTGAAATGTGGGAGGAAGATTTTGGAGGTGCAGAAGCAAGTGATGAATGTAGTTCTGATCCATTATTGTGGACTATACTTAGTCAAACAGAGCTGGAAGGCTGTGGAGATTTGACGACAACCATATATGTGTTCCAAGTCACAGACAACTGTGGAAATACAAATACAAGTTCTGCATCTGTTATCATTGAAGACAATACTCCACCTGTATTAAATGTTCCTGCGGATCAGGTAGAAGAGTGTGGTGATATTGCAATTGCTTTAGCCGATTGGCAAGCAGAGGCGACGAGTGATGATGAATGTGGTGAGGTAACAATTGATGCCGTTCTTTGGAATACTACAAGTGGATGTGGTGGGACTGAGACAGAAACTTATTTGTTTACAGCGACGGATGAATGCGGTAACCAAACTACAGGTCTGGCAGATTATATAACGGAAGATATTTCTGTTCCAATCTTAACTTGTCCTGAAGACTTGAGCCTCATTTGTGGAAACGAAAACAATGATCAAATTATCGCTGCTTGGTTGGAAACAGCAACTGCTGTTGACGAAAATGATTGTAGTGATGTAGAAATAACTTATGAATTACCAGGTGATTTACCAACACCATTGGATTGTGATAACGGTACAGGAATCGATATAACTTTCACGGCAACCGATGCATGTGGAAACCAAAGTACTTGCATCGCAACGATAACTATGGATGATGAAGAAGCACCATATTTTAGTAATTGTCCAACCAACCTTACGGTAAATGTGGATGTTGATCTCTGTGAAACAAATGTGGTTTATAGTACACCAATAGCTTTAGATAATTGTGATGAAAATGTAACGGTAAGTTTGGAGGAAGGTCCAGCAAGTGGTACTGCTTTCGATTTAGGAACAACAACTGTGACCTTTATGGCAACAGATGATTGCGGTAATACTTCTACTTGCAGTTTTGACATAACGGTGATCGATAGTGATATTCCGAGCATTGACTGTCCGAGTAATAAGGTAGTTGTATGTACAGATGTAGGTGGTTGTACTTGGCTTTCAGATAATCAGACCGATCCATTGTACAATGATAATTGTGATGGAATTGAAGTTGTATATGAAATTTCTGGAGCTACTACTGCAAGTGGAGAAGATGCACTTGCTGGTGATGCAGTGGTATTTAATATTGGTACAAGTCTGGTGACATACACCATTACTGATCCTTCAGGAAATGAATCTTCATGTAGCTTTGAAGTTGTAGTTGAAGATTGTGAGGCTCCAAGTATTACATGCACTGACGAATTAAATATTGCTTGTGGCTCTGAAGATGTTGCAGGATGGCAAGAGGCTATTGCAGCAACAGCAATTGACAATTGCGATGAGCTATCCGATCTTACGGTTGTATCAACTTTGATTACAGACATAAGCAGTTGTGGTAATACATTTGAACAGACATATTTATTTACTGTATCGGATGCTGCTGGTAACTCGTCAACTTGTTTTGTAAGTTATGAAACGGATGATTTGGTAGCACCGATTGTAACAGATGCTACTGATCTTACTTTGGAATGTAATGGAGGTAATCAAAGTTCAGCTTTACAAGCATGGTTGAACAATAATGGGGGAGCGACAGCAAGTGATGTATGTAGTGAGCCAGTCGTATGGTCCAATAATTTTGTTGGTGATATCGTCGAGGTGTGCGGAACAAATGGTAGTACTGAAGTTGTATTTACATCAACGGATGATTGTGGAAATACAAGTACAACGAGTGCGGTATTTACAATTGAAGATAATACAGCACCTGTTCTTAATTGTCCAGAGAGTATTACACTTGAATGCTCTGATGAATTGAATGAGGTCATTATTGAAAGTTGGTTGGCAGATGTTTCTGCAATCGATGAATGTGAAGGAGCAGTAGAAGTAAGCAATGATTACGATGATAACTTTGTATCAGATTGTGGTCTGACTGGAATATATACAGTGATATTTACTACGATGGATGACTGTGGTAATCAGACTACCTGTAGCAGGACGATTACACTTGTCGATGATACTAGTCCAACAATTGAGATAGAGGCACAAGATCTAATTCTTGAATGTGCTGATCCTGGAAATGCAAATACAATTGCAGGTTGGGAGATGGACTTTGGCTTTGCAGAAGCTTCAGATGCATGTAGTAATGATTTGGTTTGGAGTATAATAAGTGAAACTGAATTAACTGGATGTGGTGATTTAACATCGGTACAATATGTTTTCCAGGTAATAGATGATTGTGGAAATACAAGTACAACAAGTGCATCGGTTATCTTAGAGGATACCACAGCACCGGAGTTAGTTGTTCCATCAGATCAAATAGAAGAATGTGCTGATATAAATCTTAGTCTTGAAGATTGGCAAGCACTGGCAACGGCAACTGATGAATGTGGAGATGTCATTATCGAATCTATACTTTGGGATACACAAAGTGGATGCGGAGGCACTAACACAACAACATATTTATTTACAGCAACTGACGAATGTGGAAATGCCACAACAGGTCTTGCTGATTATGGAACAGAAGATACCACTGCGCCAATCATCCAATGCCCGGATGATCTAAGCTTAATATGTGGTAATGAAAATAATGATCAAATTATAGCTGCTTGGTTAAAAACAGCGAGCGCTACTGATCAATTTGGCTGCAGTGAAGTCACTGTAAGCTTCTCAATGCCTGGAAACTTACCTAACCCTCTTGACTGTGCAGCTGGAGCTGGAATCATCGTAACTTTTACAGCTACGGATGATTGCGGAAACCAAACAAGTTGTACGTCCACTATTACGATGGATGATGGAGAAGCCCCTTACTTCTCCAATTGTCCAACTAACCTTACGGTAAATGTGGATGTCGATCTTTGTGAATCAAATGTGGTCTATAGCACTCCAGTTGCTTTGGACAATTGTGATGAGGATGTAAGTGTCACTCTGATTGATGGTCCTGCAAGTGGAACAGCTTTCGAATTAGGAACATCCACTGTTACTTTCTTGGCGACAGATGATTGTGGAAATACTTCTACTTGTAGTTTTGATGTAACTGTGGTAGATAGTGATATACCTAGTATTGACTGTCCAAGTAATAATGTGGTAGTTTGTACTGACCCAGGCTCATGTGCTTGGCTATCGGATTCCCAAACTGATCCACTATTCAATGACAATTGTTCTATACTAGAAATTAGTTTTGATATTTCTGGAGCAACAGTTGCAATTGGTGACGGAACGATTGCTGAAAACGGAGTCGTATTTGAATTGGGAACTAGTTTTATCAGCTATCGAATTGTTGATTCTTCTGGAAATAGTTTTAGTTGTGATTTTGCTGTCATCGTTGAAGACTGTGAAAATCCAACTTTATCTTGTTCTGATGAATTGGATATTGCCTGTGGTTCGGAAGATGTGGAGGCATGGATTGCCGGAGTACAAGCTAGCATAGCAGATAATTGCAGCATGCCATCGGCTATGTCTTTTTCTTCGACTTTGATAACTGACTTTAGCAGTTGTGGCAATACTTTTGAGCAGAGTTACTTATTTAGGGTAACCGACGAAAATGGAAATACTGCAACTTGTATTGCTTCTTACGAAACAGATGATAATGTAAATCCTATCATCGAAAATGAAGCTGAAGATTTGACTTTGGAATGTGACGGAGGAAATCAAAGTACGGCCTTACAGGCTTGGTTGAATAACAATGGGGGAGCAAGTGCTTCAGACCTTTGCAGCGATAGAGTAAATTGGACAAATAATTTCTTTGGAGATCTTGAAGATGTTTGTGGAGCCAATGGTGATATTGAAGTGATATTTACCGCTACAGATGATTGTGGAAACTCAAGTACGACAAGTGCAGTGTTTGCCATAGTAGATACAACAGCTCCGATACTATCTTGTCCTGAAGACCTTACTTTGGAATGCGGAATGGATCTCAATGAAGCAGTTATCCTTAATTGGATCAATAGCGCATCGGCAGTAGACGCCTGTGAAGGCTTTGTGGAGGTGACTGATAACTATGCGGATGTATTTGTGGATGCATGCGGTCTTACTGGCGAGTACACAATCACATTTACAACAACTGATAGTTGTGGTAATGAGACCAGCTGTGAGAGAACAGTTACTATAGAGGATACAACCAATCCAATGATAACTGCTCTGGCTGACAATCTTAATTTGGAATGTTCAGATTCTGAAAATGGCTTATTGATTGCAGAGTGGGAGGCAAACTTTGGAGGTGCAGAAGCAACAGATGCTTGCAGTGATGAAGCCTTGGTATGGACAATTCTATCTACAACCGAACTTGTTGGTTGTGGCTTAAATACAGAAACCATTTACGAATTTGAAGTTGCAGATAATTGTGGAAATACATCTACAACTTCTGCATCAATTATCATTACTGATACGACTCCTCCAGTATTGAATGTACCAGCAGATCAAGTCGAAGAATGTAATAATGTTGAGGTTAGTCTTGATGATTGGATTGCGGAGGCAACTGCATCGGATGAATGTGGGGAGGTAACTATGGATTGGTCAGTATTTAATACCATAAGTGGTTGTGGTAGTTCGGAATTAGAGGTCTATGTTTTTATTGCAACAGATGAATGTGGCAATCAAACAACTGGTCTTGCTGAATACCAAATAGTTGATGAGACAAATCCGATTATCACACAGGAAGCAGAACCATTTATAGCAGAATGTGATGGTGGAAGTAATGCAGCTGAAATACAAGCTTGGCTCAACAATTATGGAGGTGCACAAGCAGAAGATAGTTGTGGTGAAATCAGCTGGTCCAATGATTATGGATTGGTAGATGGTGACTGTGGGACTACTGGTGAAATCCTTGTGACATTTACGGCAAGTGATGAATGTGGCAATAGTTCTACAACTACTGCCATATTTACAATAAATGATACAACAGAACCATTCTGGGAAATCCTTCCTCAAGATTTAGAAATTGAATGTGATGGTGGAGATGATCCGATGGGTCAAATAAATGCTTGGTTGAATACAGCAGGTGGTGCGGATGTCGAAGACGATTGTAGTTTTGTTGTTTTCACAAACAACTTTGATGAAATTGATTTTGAATGTGATCAACAAGGTGGAATAGAAGTTGTATTTGTAGCTTCTGATGCTTGTGGTAATACTTCTTCAGAGTCAGCTATATTAACTATGACTGACGATGTAGCGCCAGAAATTACTTCTCCAGCAAAAGATGAAACTGTCGAATGTGACGGTGCTGGAAATCTTGCAGAATTACAATCATGGTTAGACAACAATGGTGGAGCAACTTCATCGGATGCTTGTTCTCCAACCTTAGAGTGGAACTATACTTTAATGGATACCGAAGATACTTGTGGCGAGACGGAAGCATTTACATACATGTTTAATGTAACTGATGCTTGTGGTAATGTGTCTAATAATACAATCGCGATCTTTAGCATTGAGGATACAAGTTCGCCAGACATTGATGGTATTTTTGATACAATCGTTGAGTGTGATGGAGCTGGTAATGAAGCAGAACTTGAGGATTGGTTGGAAGACCATGGTGGTTTATATGCCACAGATGATTGTTCTCAGACTTTCAGTTGGGAATATGATTTGATAAGCTTTGAAGAAACTTGCGGAATCACAAATGTAAGTACTTATCGATTTACAGCAATAGATGAATGTGGTAATAGCAGTTTTGCAGAAGCAACATTTACCATAGAAGATACGACACCTGCTGTAATTGTTCCGGGTGAAGATATGGCAATGGAAGAATGTGATGATCCAGGTTTTGGAAATTTCCCTGATTTTGATTTCTGGTTGAGCTCCAATGCGGGTGCAACTGCATCAGATGACTGTGGAGATATTCAATGGATTAATAATTATCATCCTGACAATTGGGTTTTCACTTGTGGCAATACTCGTTATGTTGATGTGATTTTTACGGCGATCGATGATTGTGGTAATCTTAATAGTACAGAACATAGATTTGGAATTGGAGATGTGAGCCCACCAGAGTTTACAAATTGTCCACGACCACCTGTCATTGTGAATGCGCCAGATCTTTGGTGTAGCGCTTACGCAAATTTTGAATTACCAAATGCAGAAGACAATTGCGGAGGCACAGTAATTGTAAGAAGAACGGATAATTTGGATTTAAACTCAGGAGATTTGTTTCCTGTTGGAACATCTATATTGACCTATGAGGCGGAAGATGAGTGTGGAAATATTTCCACATGTGAATTAAAGATCATTGTGAATGATTTCCATACGGAACCGGAAATCACTTGTCCCGATGATCAGACAATTTTCTCAGATACCAATCTATGTGGAGGAATCGCAACAGGTTTGGCTCCAACACCAATCGAAGAAAACTGTCCTGCTAATATGTGTGTCATCTATCAGGTGATAGATGAGATTGGCAACATTGTAGCAACAGGATCAGAAGATGCAAGTGGTGAGTATTTCCCTGTGGGTGAAAACACTTTACACTATGCTGCAATTGATCAACCAATCTTATTGATTACTGAGGTTGTCCAAGATGACAAATTTACAGGAATAGAAATCACCAATTTTGGTCCTGCTAGTTTGGATATTTCTTGCTTGGATATAACAAGAGAAAATCCATCTACAGAAACATATAACGTTCCAAACGGAACATTACTTGGGCCAGGAGATGTCTATACACAATTGTTTACAGATGTATCAGCCGGAACTCCGACAGGTTACTATATTTCATATGTTGGCAAAGTAATCGACGGAGTTTCTATCAATGGATATCAAGCATTAAATTACTCTTTCATTGGTAATTTGTCTGGAGGTATATTCCACAGATTGTACATATGGGATCATGATGATGCTATTGATTTTGAAATTGCAGATGATTGTCTGCCGGGTAGTTATGGGTCCTTAAATCCTGCACTAGATATTTGTCCACCAAATGGCACAACTGTTGGATTGCAAGAAGGTGAAGCTGGAGTTGCTTATTGCAATAGCACAGTAAGGGTAATAGATAATGTTGCACCTTTCTGTGCACAGTATGATACAATGCAATACAAATTGCTATTGCCGGTTGAGATTGAAGATGGTTGTACAAGTATTAATTTTGATGTAGCTGACGATATGGCCGTGGGAGATGTTCGTTTGATGGATCTTAGTATAAACTTGACCAATGCAGAAGATTTGTTTGCAAGTCTTTCTAGTCCAGATGGTACTTCTATTATATTGTTTGGTGGATCTTGCCCTGGAACATCAAGTCTTTCGGCATCCTTTACTGATGAAGCGGGAGCCAGTATGGGGTCTGTGCTTTGCGATCCGCCTGGGGGAGGACAGATGTTCCAGCCAATGCAAAGTTTCAAGACCTTTTTTAACGAAAGTGCTCAAGGAACATGGAGTTTAGAAATAGATGATAAAGGCTTAGACGAGGGAGTAATTTTGGAGGCGACTCTAGAGATATTGACCTTGGTGCCATACAGACAGGAAGATATTGTATTGCAAAGTGAAGAGAATGATTGTCGAGCAACTTTCAGTTGGCCACATCCAATGTTGTCAGATAATTGTTGTTTCGGAGATATGTCATTTGAATTCCGAACTGAGGATGCTGAAATGCCAGAGTTGTTGGTTGGAGATTTTGAAAGAGGAACGATGGCTGAAACCATGTTTGGTGTTGGTACAACAACAGTAGTCTATACTGCAGTAGATCAATATGGAAATGAGTCGCAGTGTTCTTTTGATGTGAGAGTTGAGGACAATGAACCTCCAGTATTCAGACCAGAAGATTGTGAGGATAGAGTATTTGTCTTGAGCCCAGGAGCCTGTGTTCTTCCAATGAATGAGTTGTTCTTTGCAACAAGTGCTGCCAATGATAATTGTGGCAATGTTGATCTTAGAATCTCACCAGATTTTGAAGAGGGTATTCCGATTGGTGATCATGATTTCACTATCACAATGACAGATAGTTTCGGTAACTCTAGTGATTGTACCTTCAATGTTAGAGTAGAGCCATTCAACGAATCAGAAAGTGGTGATGCTATAATCTGTGTTGGGAATATTAACTTGAGTTTAGGTCCAGATTGTACGGCAACAGTAACACCTGATATGGTCCTAGCAGATGCTGTTAGTTATGGCTGCTCTGAAGATTTCTGCGTAAGATTGACAGATGAATTTGGTAATGATATTGGAAGTTCTGAATTTGGAACAAATATCCTTACTGAAGATCACATTGGTCAGACAATTGTTGCAGAAATTTGTATTGACTGTGATGAAAGTAATTGCTGTTGGGCCTATATAAATGTTGAGAATAAGTTAATTCCAGAGGTGGTTTGTCCAGATGACATAACGATCAGTTGCAATCAGACCTATGATATTTCTGTTACGGGCGAACCAGTAGTTGAAACTTGCGAACAAGAAATTTATTTCAACTATGAAGA
Source organism: uncultured Saprospiraceae bacterium (assembly GCA_938033975.1). Taxonomy (GTDB): domain Bacteria; phylum Bacteroidota; class Bacteroidia; order Chitinophagales; family Saprospiraceae; genus JAHDBF01. Next base: position 10,550 of record CALHKJ010000313.1, read on the forward strand.
TGAGTTGATTAGCAATGGAATGTGCGAAGATCCTGCCGCTACTTTGGTAAGAACTTGGTACATCACGGATGAATCAAACAACACCATAACTTGCGAACAAAATATTCACATCAAGCGATTTAATTTGGGTGATGTTGTGATGCCTGAAGATTTTGTTGTAACAGAATTCCACACTTGTCAAGAAGTGGTTGAAGATCCTACACTAACACATCCGGATTATACTGGGTATCCAACTATTGGCGATGTTCCGATCCATGAAACTGGAGATGGTCTATGTTCTCATTTCTGGAATTGGGATGACCTGCAATTGAATAATTGTGATGGTAGTTATGAAATCTTGAGAAGATGGGTGGTACATGATATGTGCGAAGAAGTAGACTTCCATGAGAATCCAATTGAGCATTATCAGATCATAAAAGTATTAGATACGACGCCTCCAGTATTTGAGGACTGCCCTGATGACCTTACGGTAAATGCGGGCTCGTCAAACTGTGCCGCTGATATTTACTTAAATGATTATATGCCAATCATCTATGATGAATGTGGTTCTGTTGAAGATTTATTTATTACTGTAAATCCTGGTACCGTATACGAGAGTCCAGCGAATAGTGGTAATTATTATTTGTCGAATCTCTCACCAGGAGAACACAGAGTGAGAATAACAGCAAAAGATCAATGTAGTAATTTTAGTACCTGCGAATTTGTGGTGCACGTTGAAGATCTTGTTGAACCAAATGTCATTTGCGAAAGCGATCTAGTGGTATCACTTTCTAATACTGGTAGATCAAAACTATATGCAGAAGTAATTGATGATGGATCATTTGATTATTGCACAGATGTACATTTCCAAGTATATCGTCTCAATGAAGTTTGTGATGAAGAATCAGATCTAGTGCCAGGTCCATTCATAACCTTATGTTGTGAAGATGTGGAACGCAGTCCAATTATGGTTGTATTGCGAGTTTGGGATGATGCAGATGGCGACGGGGAATATGGATCAATAGGTGATCACTTTGGTGAGTGTATGGTTGAAGTTGTAGTTCAAGATAAGACCATACCAGAATTGCAGTGTCCTCCAGATATCGACTTGGTGTGTGGTCAAGATTACACAGACTTGAGTCTTACAGGAATGCCTTCGGTTGGATTTGTGTGTAACAATGTAGATGCAACTTATGTAGATGAACTAAATAATCTCGAAGATTGCAACGTTGGACAGGTGGTAAGAAAATGGACAATACCAACTGCAGATGGATCCGTTGAGTGCGAACAAATAATTACAATAACAGCACCTGATACTTTTGATGAGTCAGACATTGTTTGGGCTCCAGATTGGGAAGGTGATTGTAATACACCACAAGAAAACTTTGAACCACAATTTATTGGTGCAGGAGTTTGTGATCAGTTAGGAATTCAATTAGAGTCAGATACTTTCTATTTGGTTGACGATGCTTGTTTTAAAGTAATCAACAATTGGAAGGTTAGGAACTGGTGTACAGGTGAGGAATATGTCGACCAACAGATATTGCAATTTGTTGATGATACACCGCCAACAATCACAGTTGCAGATGCAAACTTTATTTCAGAAGTGAGCTGTGAGGCAATGGTCGAATTGATGGCTTCTGCAGATGATGCTGGAAGTGCCTGTCCATCAGATAATGTGACTTGGGTTGTTCGAGTCGATTTAGAAAATAATGGAAGTTTTGATTATCAGTTCTCTGGTTATTTGCCAGCTGACGATGATGATTTTGATGATACCGATGGAGATGGTGTTGCAGATATTTTTATTGGAAACACCTCTGGAGGAGAAATGGTAAGTGTAACGCTTCCAGAAGAGGTGTTGGTTGCTAGTACAGAACATAGGGTAGTGTGGACTGCTGATGATGGTTGTGGAAACGCAGCGAGTCAGACAAGTTACTTTACAGTGACGGACCAAAAACCACCAACTGCAGTATGTGTCAATCTTAGCTCAGGAATAATGGTGAACGGAGAGTTGACCTTATGGGCTTGTGATTTTGATGCAAGTAGTTCAGATAATTGTACACCGATAGAAGACCTATTGTTCAGCTTTACTGATGTGCATCCAAGTTTAGATCCTGAGTTTAATCCACTTTCAGG
>CALHKJ010000314.1 GCA_938033975.1 uncultured Saprospiraceae bacterium
TTTTGACCCTAACGACATCATGCTTACCTCATCTTTTGCTGCGACTTCAGCTTTCTTATTAAAAGTATTTTCGGATATCAATAAAGATCAGATTATCTACTTTATCGACACCGGTTATCATTTTAAAGAAACAATAATCTACAAAGATTATTTGACCAAGTTATACGAACTTAATGTTGTAAGTATTCGTGCTGAAGAAACAAAACATACTTTGACCTTGTCAAAGAAAATGTGGGATACTCAGCCTAACAAATGTTGCCATATAAATAAAGTAGAACCGCTTAATTACATTAAGAAGGAATTCAAAGTTTGGGTTTCTGGTTTGATGAAATGGCAAAGCGATTATAGGAACAGCTTGAATATATTTGAAGAGCGAGATGAGATAGTTAAGTTCTATCCTCTGCTCGACATAGGTTACATAGAAAGAGATGCTTTTATAAGAGATCATCACCTACCCTTTCACCCATTGAAGTCAAAAGGTTACTCTTCCATTGGTTGTACTCACTGTACAGTTCCCGGCGATAACCGCTCTGGAAGGTGGAACAATTCCCCAACTACGGAATGTGGATTACATTTATAAGCCTTTTTTGGTAGTAAATTAAACTTTTTGCACCTCCAAAAGTCTAAGGGCTATATATTTATACTTTCAGCACAATAAACTTTTATAAATGAAAAAGATAGCAATATTATTTACTCTGTTAATCAGTTGCTTTGGTAGCGAAATGATCGCACAAAATGCCGCTTACACAATTGGTGACAAAGTTGAAGATTTCAAATTGCAGAATGTTGATGGTACGATGAAATCACTTTCTAAGATTCAAGATGTAAATGGATATATCTTGGTTTTCACTTGCAACGAATGCCCATTTGCGAAAGCGTATGAAGACAGACTCATCGAACTACATAATGAGATGGCACCAAAGGGTTACCCTATCGTAGCCATAAATTCCAATGAAGGATCAGCAGATGGCGGAAATACAATAGCTGATATGGCGAAAAGATATAAAGAGAAAGAATTTCCATTTTTATATCTAAAAGACAGCGAGCAAAAAATCTATCCAAAATTCGGAGCCAAAAAAACACCTGAAGTATTTATACTAGATAGTGATATGGTAGTGAGATACACAGGTGCTATCGATGACAGTCCCAAAGAACCAGAGGAGGTAACAGTTAACTATGTTACTGAAGCTATTGCTGCTTTGGAAAAAGGTGAGACACCTGACCCAGCAATTACAAAAGCAATAGGATGTCCAATCGACAAAAAAGGAGGCCCAAAAGGAGGTCCAAGAGGAAGCCAAGCAGGAGGTTCAGATAGCAGACCAGGTCATCAAAAACCAAGCCCAGCACGTCTGATTGACATGATGGATATGGACAATGATAGCATGATAAGTAAGGCGGAGGCACAGGGTCCTCTTGCAAGAGCATTTGATAGTTTGGATGCAAACAAAGATGGTAAGCTCTCAAAAGATGAGCTAGGGAAACATTAAGATATCTCTTTAACAAAGATTTAGTTGAAAGACGAAAGACCTACAAGGTCTTTCGTCTTTTTTTATGGGAGATTTTACACCTATTCTTCTTACTTTAATAAAGATCAAGTTTTCGGTGAACAAACTCCATTATCTCATGTTTTTATCCTATGAAAAATTACTTAATCATAGGAGCTTCTTCGGGAATTGGTAAAGCATTGGCTGAAGAACTAGCAAGTCAAGGAAACAATGTCATAGGCACATTTAATAGTACTCAATCTAGTGATACTGAAAACATAAAATTCCATGAGCTGAATGTGATGGAAGAACAAGAACTAGATTTCATTCCAGAAGTCTTGGATGGCCTAGTCTATTGTCCCGGAAGTATAAACCTAAAACCATTCAAAAGAATTTCTACTGAAGCATTTCAGGAGGACTTCAATCTTCAGGTACTAGGTGCCATCAAAATCATTAAGCAAGCATTACCCTCACTACAAAAGTCTGAAGCAGCTTCAATCGTTCTCTTCTCTACGGTAGCTGTTCAATCAGGCTTCAATTTTCATACACAAGTAGCTGTATCAAAAGGCGCCATTGAAGGTTTGACAAAATCACTAGCTGCAGAATTTGCGCCCAAAATCAGAGTGAATGCAGTTGCACCTTCCCTAACAGACACACCTCTCGCTGCTAGACTTCTCAGTACTGATGAAAAACGAGAAGCCAATGCACAAAGACATCCACTCAAAAGAATTGGGACTGCAGAAGACATTGCACAAACTGCCTCATTTTTGCTTTCAGATAAAGCATCATGGATAACTGGACAGATCTTGCATGTTGATGGTGGGAAGTCGAGTGTTGTTGGGTGACTTATGATGTAGGATTTAAAATTTTGATTTTTGATTTTTGATGTTTGATTTATTTAACTCCATCGTGGCTATCTTACCTATCTTAAAAATTCTGTTCTCCAGTTAATTAAAATAAATTTGGTTGAGCCTGAAAATTAGATTTAGATAATTGCGTTATTGTATCAAACAACCAATCAATGCAAAATTATAAATCAACTTTCACGATTATTCTGGGCTTATTAATTTTCTTTTCTCTCGATCTAAGCGGACAGAATAGATCGAGAACAAATAAATCTAGAAGCTCTAAGGGGAAGACTCAAATCATGTACACTGCTCACGTGGGATTATTCTATGAGCTAGGATCAATCCCGACTGAATCATTCAGCTATGACACTAATCTTTTCAAAGCCAGCAAATTTGGAATAGGCCAAATCAGATTTCAAAATAAACAAGCATCTCAATTTCTATTGGAGCTGTCTGGATACTCTACAGATTTGGGAGTGACATATCGAGAAACTCTCAATGGCCCAAGACTAATACGTGGAATCAATTACAACACCATTTTAGTCGAATTTGAATATTTTAGATCCCTATTGAAGACTACTGAATTTGCTAATAAACTCCATGCTGGAGTGACCCTAAACACTTCCTTTATGAGAGATGAAATAGTCCCTTACTCCATCAATCAATTCCCTATTAGAGAAAACTGTTTTTGTGTTGGACTTGGATTGAAAGCCATGTATCCTCTCAATATCTTTGGTGCAACTATGCTGCTTAGCACAGGAGTGAATCTCATAGACCTAGGCATTGATTTTAGATTTAATGGCAACCCAAATATTTTTGCTGATCAACAGAACACAATAGGCTTTGAAGCTGGTTTCTTGAGGCCTAGAGTGGGACTGAATATTGGATTTGTATTCAAATAGTATTCTAACTTATTACAAACATATTCTTTAAAAAGAAATCCATATCTTGATACTACAACATCAGTGTACAAATCAATGAATAGAACTTTTTTAAGGACTTCCACCTTTATAATTAGCTTGTTGTTTTCCAACTTCTTAACTGCACAATCCGAGAACACAAGGCAATTATATCTAGGAGTTGGAGTGTCACATGAATCGGTAAAAGATAAGATTTTCTCTGGTCTGAATTTTCAAGGGCTTGTTT
>CALHKJ010000315.1 GCA_938033975.1 uncultured Saprospiraceae bacterium
GGTGCGATTATGACAATGATGGTGACCAAGACTTGCAAATCTCCAAATGCTATTTAAACACAACTAGTACAGACGATCCTGAAAGAATCAACCTATTCTATCAGAACAATGGTGACGGCAGTTTTACAGAAATTGGTGAATCAATAAATATGAATGACAATGCTCAATCATGGGTAACAAATATGCAAGATTTTGACAATGATGGAGATTTTGATGCGTTTGTTGCTAACCATGATATTGCCAACAGATTTTTGATAAATGACGGAACAGGAAACTTCACAGACATCATCGAGAGTACAGGATTGGACCCCCAAGATTTGAGCGCAATAGAGTCTTTCGCTTATGATTTTGACAACAATGGATTCGTTGATATTTTAAGTGATAGTAAAAAAAGAATTTGGTTCAACAATGGAGACCTTACGTTTTCACCCGTACCAATTCCTATGTTTATGTTTTTTAATGGTGCAGTTGGAGATATGAATAATGATGGCTTTTTGGACCTAATGATTGGTAACATGTTATGGCTAAATACTACAAACAATAATAATTGGATAAAAATAAATACAGAAGGAACAGAAAGTAATAGGAATGGAATTGGAGCAAGAGTCGAACTTTATGGGGAATGGGGAAAACAAATAAGAGAAGTAAGAGCAGGAACAAGTTTTAGTACAATGAGTTCTTTAAATACGCACTTTGGCATAGGCACGGCGACAAGTATAGATAGTCTTGTTGTTATTTGGCCAACAGGCCTTAGATCCACAAAAATAAATCCTTCAATAAACACATCACACCTTATTAAAGAATACAGCTGCATAGAAGGGACTGTTCAACTTTTTCAAGATGATTCCTATTCCATTTGTGAAGGTGAAGTTCTTAACCTAGAGGTTGCTTCCCAATTTGAAAATGTTGTTTGGAACAATGGTCTTGAAGGATCTTCTATAAATATTTCTGAAGCCGGAACGTATTTCGCCACAATGATCAATCCTGAAACAAATTGCCTTACTCAAACCAACCAAATTGAGCTTGAAGTAGTAGTTGACACATTACCCTCTATCTTTCCAAGTGGAGAATTAGAAATCTGCAGTGGCAATACCTTCACATTAACGGCAACCGTTACACAAAATGATTTTAATTGGAACAATGGATCAACTGAGCAAACTTTAGAAATTTCGGAAAGTGGTCAGTATTTTGTTGAAACTACTAGTATTTGTTCAGATGAGACCTTAATGAGTGAGTTTGCTGAGGTTACTGTAATTACACCTCCAACTCCGCAGGATTTTGTTGTTGAAATCAGTAGTGGTGATAACATCACACTCCAAGTAGATGGTGAAAATATACTTTGGTGGAGTTCTGAAGTTGGAGGAAATGTGATTGCAACAGGGCCAGAATTCACTACCCCATTCTTAAGTATGGATTACACAGTCTGGGTAACAAACTCTGTAGAAACAATCAACGGAAATCTATGTATAAGTGAAAGAATTCCCTTAACAGTTCTTATCTCTGATATTGATGAAATATTTATTGAATTAGGAATTGAAACATATCCAAATCCTGCATACAACAAGATAAGAATTGATATTGGCTCCCATCATGATGTTCAAAATATTACTTTGCTTAATAACTTAGGTCAAGAAGTTACCAAACTAAAACATATAGAAAAAGAAAATGTCTTAGACATCCATCACTACCCTTCAGGAAATTATTATTTGAAATTTAATACAAACCGAGGTACAATTGCAAGACCGGTTGTGATAGAAAAATAAAAGAGCTTCTATAATAAAAAAGGTCCTGCATATAAATACAGGACCTTTTTTATTTATTTAAAATATATCTTATTTCAAATTGTGGAATACCCTATTCACATCTTCATCTTCTTCAAGCTTGGCAATCATCTTTAGAACGTCAGCAGCTTGATCTTCGCCTAATTCTAAAAAATTAGAAGGAACCCATTCTGTACCAGAAGTCAATACTTTCAAGCCTTTTTCTTCTAAGGCAGTTTGCATAGTACCAAACTCAGTGAAGGTAGCTCGGATAACAATAACATCTTCATCATTTTCACTCTTTCCTTCACCCAATTCTTCTAAGCCATGATCAATTAAATCCAATTCCAATTCATCAGGATCTAAGCCTTCAGGGTCTAATTGGAAAACTGCATATTTATTAAACTGAAAGCTGACGCTCCCATTTGTCCCTAATGATCCTTTTGCCTTATTGAAACAGGCTCTTACATTGGCTACAGTTCTTGTGTTATTGTCAGTGGCAGTTTCAACAATGACAGCTATACCATGTGGAGCATAACCTTCAAACATAACTTCTTCATACCCTGCTGTATCTTTACCAAGTGCTCTTTTAATTGCCTTTTCGATATTATCTTTTGGCATATTAACGGCACGACCATTTTGAATTGCTCTTCTAAGTGCTGGATTGTTTTCAGGTTCAGGTCCTCCCGCTCTAACAGCAATTACTATTTCCTTCCCAACTCTAGTAAATTGCTTTGCCATTCGATCATATCTGGCAAACATGCTGGATTTTCTAACTTCAAATAATCTTCCCATT
>CALHKJ010000316.1 GCA_938033975.1 uncultured Saprospiraceae bacterium
GAATAACAAAAGAATATTTTTATCATTATGCCATTGAAAAAATTGAAAGGAATAACAATCATTCAATCAACTCCCAGAAAGAATATAAAACGAAAAACAAAACAAAATGTCATACGAACAAAAAGCTAAAGAAATCCTAGGATTCGAAATACCGACCTCTGTACAAGCTGAAGGCAAACCAATGAAAGCAGTAAGAACAGGAAATTTAATCTATACTTCAGGACAACTTTCTATCAAAAATGGAGAAGATATCAAAGGTCAAGTAGGACATGATATTTCAATGGATGACGCCTATGAGGCTGCTAAGTGGGCTTGCATCAATTGTTTATCCGCGATTAAAACTCAAGTGTCTTCACTTGACGAAATTACAAAAGTAGTAAAGGTTTTAGGTATGGTAAATGTGAAGGATGATTTCAACTCCAATCCTGAAAACAATACCTCTGCAGTTATCAATGGCTGTAGTCATCTTATCTTTGAAATATTTGGAGATGCAGGTAAACATGCAAGAAGTGCAGTAGGAATGATACTACCCAGAAATTATGCGGTGGAAATTGAAATGATTGTCGAAGTCAAATGATGAAACTATATAATCACATTCTTTTAAGATCTGAGTGTAAAAAAGCGTGAGAAATCTTGGGTTTACAAAAAACCCAAATTAATATTGTTATGTTCATAACATAATGAGGATATCAAATTTCCACTACTTGACTTTCTAAAAGATACATCCTAATTTGCAATTTTAATTATGATAAAATTGAATTCAAATATTACTTGTTGTATCTGTTGTCTTAGTAATCATCTAAGCGGAGAACGGCATACGTAATTTTGAAATTCAAATATTATTAAAAAGAGCCTTCTCGCTTAAGTGAGAAGGCTCTTTTTTTGTTCACAAACATTAAACACAATGAGTAAGATTTATGTAATTCATGAAAACGATGATTGGTTGGTGCCATTAAGAGCAGCCTTTGCAAAATTAAAGCTTCCATATGAGGAATGGTTCATTGATGAGCTTTCATTGGATATAAGCTCTGTCCCTCCAGAAGGTATTTTTTACAACAGGATGAGTGCATCTGCACATACAAGAGATCACCGCTATGCACCAGAAATGACAGCAAATGTTTTGGCTTGGTTAGAAAGGCACGGACGGACTGTAATCAACGGACGTAAAGCACTTCAATTGGAATTGAGAAAGTCTGAACAATATATTTCATTACAAGAGTTTGAAATTCCTCACCCAAAAACAATCGTTACAAACCAAACACAATCACTGCCAGATGCAGTTGATCAACTGGATAAATTTCCGTTTATCCTCAAACCAAACAGAGGCGGAAAAGGAACAGGTGTACAATTATTTCAAAGCAAAGAAAGCCTAATTCAGTCTATAAAAGATAATCAAATTGGAGAATCAATAGATGGAATTTGGTTGCTCCAAGAATATGTCAAACCCGCAAATGGTCGCATTGTTAGAGCTGAATTTGTGGGAGGCAAATTTTTGTATGCAGTAAGCATTAATGCTCAAAATGGATTCAAATTATGTCCTGCAGATTCTTGTAATGTTGGTGATGCCTTCTGCCCCGCTGATCAATCAGCTTCTGCTACGAAATTCAAAATTCTTGATAATTACGAAAATGAACATCTTGAAAGATATGCTTCATTTCTCAATGCCAATGATATTGGTGTGGGTGCATTGGAGTATGTCGAAGACAAAAATGGAGATAAATGGGTTTATGATGTAAATACAAATACCAATTATAACTCTAATGCAGAACAAAATTCTATTTTGAAAAAAGGAGGTATGTTTGAAATTGCACAGTTTCTTGGAAGGGAATTAGCAAGCATAACACAGCAGAGATTGAATCGCGCCTAATTAAATTAAAGCTTCAGATTACTGGAGCGAAGCTAGTCTGTTATATAATAATAAAAAAGCCGTTCTGAAAAATCAGAACGGCTTTATATATCTTGAAATACCAACTTACTAGTTAGTACCAAATTTCTTCAATCTGTATTCAGCATTGATCATCTCATTTCTTCTCTCTACAGATGGCTTGGTAAACTGCTTTCTTCTTCTCAACTCCTTCATCACACCAATATTTCTGTGCTTTCTCTTGTATCTCTTTAATGCTCTGTCTATTGACTCTTCATCTTTTACATTGATAATAATCATATATTATTCCTTTGTTTATTGTTGTAAATTAAATTAGCTATCCATTGTAACTACTTAGCTGCCTAAATAATTCCCATTTATTGCTAATTGGAGCGCAAATTTATATAATTATTCAATAAAACTCAAATAGTTTACAAATAAATCAAGGCTTTTTTATAACTAAGCCAGTTTATCCAATTTTGTGTCAAACTCAACAATAGCAGGGCTTGGAACTAAATAAGCCTAATTTGGTGTTACATTTTAAAACAAACTACCTTGAAAAACTTACTCTCAGTCTTCCTTTCCTTCCTTCCTATCCTCCTTTTTGCTCAAGGCGGATTCACCATTACAAACTACCATGTGGAGGTTAATTTAGATAATGAAGGCACTGCTTTTATTGAAGAGACAATTGATGTCCGTTTTGATAAAGAAAGAAGAGGAATCATCAGAAAGATACCAACCAGAGGTAAATTCAAAGGTCATAAGCAATCTCTTAAGATAACTGATGTCAAGGTCGAAGGATGGAAGTTTGCAACAAACCTTGGAAGTGATTATGAAATTAAAATTGGAGATCCGAATGAATACATATTGGGAAACCATAGCTACAAAATCAACTATAAAGCATCGAATGGAATTCTTAATTATGAGAACCATGAGGAATTTTATTGGACTCTTATCGGCGGTGATTGGAAAGCTGATATAATAAATAGTTCATATAATATTACGCTTCCGCAAAATGTAGAATTGACAAAAGATGACTTTCAGATTTTTAGTGGTAAAGTTGGTGAAACCACAAGTTTTGGGACAATCGAAAAAGAAGGAAGGACCTTTTCCGGGAAAGCCCTTTCTACCCTAGGCAATGGAAAAGCACTTACCGTTGGATTACGTCTTCCAAAAGGATATTTCTTTGGACAAGAACAAGATAAAATTAGCACATTAGCACCACCTAAAGTCTATCCAAAGGATAGAACTTTTCCGCTACCGATTCTTTTGGGATTGAGCTTTTTAGGAGCCTTTTTAGCTTGGGGAAGAAATAGAAAAGAAAGGCCTTCACAATCTAGATATTATCCACCTAACGAGATGAGCTCTGCTGAAGTTGGAACCTATTATGACTTCACAGTGCATAGCAGAGATCTTCTTTCACTAATTCCGTATTGGGGTGAAAAAGGATATATCAAAGTGAGAGTGCATCCTACTTCCAGATCAAATGATATCTATCTCGAAAAGCAAAAAAATTTACCGGTCACTGCTCCCGATCATGAACGATACTTTTTTGATCACATTTTTGCATATGACGATGTAGTATACATTGATGAGTTGGAAGAAGATTTCTACAACGAATATCTCAACTCTAAAAAAATATTAAAAGAGGAGATTCTTGAAAAGAAACTATATGACAACCAAGCTGTGAAAACATTTCATTCATACTATTCTTTTATAGCTGCTGGCTTAATCGGAACCTTAGGAGTCCTAAGTATTGTACTATTTCAGTGGATTGCAACTGGCATGGCCTTGTTTGCCTTAGCACTATTAATTTTCGTTATTAAATTTTTACGTCCTAAAAGATCTTTTGAAGGTCAATTACTTCATCAGCAATTAGAGGAATTTAAGAGCACAGTAAAGAATCCTAACCAAGAGGAATTACTTCGCATTGTCGATAAAGATCCAAGATATTTTGATAAAATATTTCCATATGCGGTAGCATTCGGATTGGACAAACAATGGCTAAAATCTTTTCAGAAAATTGGTAGCAAACCTGATTGGTATTATTACGATGATCACCGAAGCTTCACCTATGGAGATTTCTCAAATGATTTTAATCTAAAGAAAATCCAAAACAAAATGATTGTTCCACCTCAAGCCAGTTCTGATTCAAGTTCATTTGGAGGTGGTGGATTTTCTGGAGGAGGCTTTGGCGGCGGCGGTGGCAGTTCTTGGTAGTCTAGATTTCGAATGTTTCTTTGAGTGCATTTCGTCCAACAAAGGCTGGAGTTGTGCGCATAAATGCATTTCGAAAGCCACACCAAAATGGACTCTTCAATTGGGCTATATTTCCTATCCTCCAACTATTCTTCACGATTTTATCAACCTTCCTTTTTCGATAAGCTTGGAATGTAGAAAATGATTTAACGATATCACCGCGGTGTTTTTTCATTGCATTTGCAAGAGCTAAGCCATCTTCAATCGCCTGACCTGCTCCTTGACCCATATTAGGAGTCATCGCATGCGCAGCATCACCAATCAAGCAAACCTCTCCTTTATACCAATTAGCTAATCCTTTTAACTCTGTCATTTCACCAACATGGATCTGATCATCCGGTGTCTTGTTCAATAAATCTACAAGCAATGGATCGTAGTCTTTGAATGATGCTCTCCAGTTTGGATTATTATAATCCTTTAGATCTCCTTCAAAATTTAGCAATGCAAACCAATAAACTTGCCTCTCATTTATCTGCCCATGCCCTATCCTACTTGCTATGCCCCAAGATTCCCTAAATGTATTTTTATTATTAGCTGGCAATTGATAATCTACAACTCCTCTCCAGCAAACTTGTCCCGACTTTCTAATTTTCGCCTGACCTGGAAACACACTTTCTCTGACCTTAGAGTGAATTCCATCTGCACCAATTAATATATCGTAATCTGCCTCTTTACCATCTTCAAAAAATAATTGCCTCGAGCTTGTATCAACAGACTTTAATCTCTTTCCATAGATGACATCTTCATCGCCCAATTGATTAAGTAAAACTTGATGCAAATCAGCTCTGTGAATGGCATGATTTCCAATACCATATTTGTCCACAAAGTAATCCAAAGACATAGCACTCAGGTCCTTGAGTTTTTCATTGGTAATACTCATACCCTTTATGACATTTCCCTTTTCAGCAAAATGTTTATCAATTCCTAAATGCTGAAACACCTGCATGGCATTACATCCTAAAATTATTCCTGCACCAACGGTTTTGATCTCCTCAGCCGCTTCGTAGATTTTTACCCTAAAGCCATTTGCCTTTAAGGCTAAACCTAAAGTCAGCCCACCAATACCACCGCCGATTATTGAAATGATCATGAATTCAATTGATTAACCTTAGAATTTATTTCTTGTAAACTTAGTTCTTTATGCCTATTCGCTTTACAGAGCTCAAGTAGTAACTCATCTTGTTTTCGCCCTTTCTTTTTTGCATCAAAATAAGAAAGCTCTTCTTTGAATGTCACCATACTATATTTTGAATAATAGTTTTCAAATTCTTGCTCTAGATTCATTTCAAGCTTTCTCTTCTCCTTAAAAGCAAGATCATCAACATGATCTCTCATTTCATAAAAATTATCAACAGCTAAGTCTGCAATTGCATCCGCATCTGCTTTTCGTCTATCTTGAAAAGCAGTGAATACCTTAGACCAATCTCCTTCATATTCATTGAGTACTTCATCGAAAACAAAAACATCTTCAAATGCTGCGTTCATTCCTTGTCCGTAAAAAGGCACAATGGCATGAGAAGCATCCCCCATCACCAATGTTTTGCCATATGCTTGCCAAGGATAACACCTAATTGTACCCAATGTACCGACAGGATTCTGCTTATACTCATTCAAATAGTTAGGCATATACTTAATCAATCCTGGATACTGTTTCTCAAAGCAATCAACTATATCCTCATCAGACACCATAGTATTGAATCCATACTCTCCTTCATAGGGATGAAACATAGTCACTGTAAAGCTACCATCCAAGTTAGGCAAGGCAATAATCATAAACTTACCTCTCGGCCATATGTGTAATGCATTCTTCTCAATTTTAAATGCCCCAGCTTCTCCTGGTTCAATACTTAGCTCCTTGTATCCATGACTTAAAAAATCTTGAGAGTAATTAAATAATAGTTTCGTTGTTTGCCCCATTAAAGACTTTCGCACAACAGATCCCGCTCCATCAGTTCCAATGACAATAGCTGCCTTATCAGATTTATGATTTCCATCCTTATCCACGAATTCAATATGCGCTTGTTCAATATCAACCTTTTGGAACTTCACTTCAAAGTGAACCGTCAAATTATCAAATTTATCAGCAGCTTCGAGGAGAGACATATTTAATTCTTCTCTAGAAACAGAATTTATATAATCTTGCTTTCGTCCACTGTAAGGAGAATGCCAACTTTCACCCGACAATGAATGAATCATACGGCCATGCATTGGAATACAATCCTTTAAAATTTCATCTTTGATACCAACCATTTCCAAGGACCTCAATCCTCTGTTAGAAAGTGCTAAATTAATAGATCTACCTCCTACAAAATCTGACTTCCTTTGATCTGGCCGCCTTTCATATACAACCACCTGGTATCCTCGTTGGGCCATTCGCAAAGCCAAAAGTGTTCCGCATAATCCAGCGCCAACAACAATTATTTTTTCCATTTCTACTCTAAATTACTTTTCAAACCTTCTTTCAATAAGCTTACAAATTGATAAACATCTACATAACTATTATAAAGTGGAACAGGTGCAACACGAATTACATCTGGCTCTCGCCAATCGGCTACTACACCCTTTTTAGTCAACCAATCAAACAATTTCTTATCTGCGTTTTTCATTTGAATGGACAATTGACTTCCTCGCTTATTTGGATCTGAAGGTGTGATAATCTTTATGGATTCATCTCCAATTTCATTTATTAAAAACTCCAAGTAAGAGCTGAGCTTGATTGATTTTACTCTAAGTTTTTCGATTTTTGCTTCCGCAAATATTTGCAAGGAGCTCATAATCGCTGCCATTGATAAAATCGGAGGATTGCTTAATTGCCAAGCCTCAACTCCTGGAATCGGCTCAAAATCATCTCGCATTTTAAAACGAGTCTCTTTATTGTGTCCCCACCATCCTTCAAATCGTGGAATATCCTTTTTCTGAGAATGCCTTTCATGCACAAAGACACCACCAAGACTCCCTGGTCCACTATTCAAATATTTATAAGTGCACCACACAGCAAAATCAACATTGCTATCATGTAAGTTCAATAGTAAGTTACCAGCACCATGAGCACAATCGAATCCTACATGAGCTCCATGTTTATGACCATGAGCTGCAATTGACTTCATATCAAATGCCTGTCCTGTATAGTAGTTTGAATTACCAATCATCACCAAAGCCAACTCCTCCCCATGACGATCTATACTTTCTAGAATATCTTCTTGCCTCAAAAGAACTTCTCCTTCTCTAGGTTGTAATTCAATCAAACCCTCGTTGGGATCAAATCCATGAAAGCGTAATTGAGATTGAACAGCATACTTATCTGAAGGAAAAGCATCTCCCTCAATCATTATTTTATACTTCTTGGATGTAGGCCTATAAAAAGAAACCATCATGAGATGCAGGTTGACTGACAAGGTGTTCATAACAACTACCTCTATCGGTTTTGCACCAACGACTTCAGACATGGACTTCGTCAAAAACTCATGATAAGGCAACCATGGATTCTTTGCGTGAAAATGCCCTTCCACTCCATATTTTTCCCAGTCAAGTAATTCTTGATTAATAAAATCAAAGGTGCTTTTAGGCTGCAATCCTAAGGAGTTACCCGTAAAATAGATGAGCTCATTTCCTTTATCATCCTTTGGCAAATAAAAGTAACTTCTAAATATTTTTAATGGATCATCAATATCCAAAGACTCAGCAAACCGCCTTGAACTTTCAAACTGCATTTGATTCCTTTTTGACCTTTAAAAGGGTTTTTAGATCAGCTGCTCTTGGCCCACCAATCCAATTTAAAACATTATCACACCATATTTTTCTACGATCAGATTTAAAAATAAAACCTGAATCAACAGAGTCATCAATGACCTTGCCTGGATAAGAATGTCCTTCCAAGTCAACCTCTCCTAATGGATAGGGATCATCAAGACCAGCAATTACTTGACTGACTCCTTGTCTATCTGCCAACATCCTAAAGGCATATATATCATGAACTATACTATCAAAGAAAACATTATTGACAGCCACACTTTTTTGAGGCTCCACTGCATCCTCAAACAAATCAGGTCTACCCACATAACCTTGTGATCTCCTACCCAAATTTATCTGACCAAACTGATTACCATGTGCAAAGGCGGTTCTGATATTTGGGAATTTACTTGGAAAGTCCCTTAAGGTAAACATGTGATATGCATCCGCAGTTTGAGCACACATCCAAACCAAGTGAAAGCGCCAAAAATTATCTCTTAATTGAATCATTTTGGGAGCATCGTACGGATGGATCTCTATTGCAATTCCATACCTGTTGGCCAATTCAAATATTGGTTCAGCTAAAGGATCTGAAATTGATCTCCATTTTTCAGAACCATCAGGAAAATGAGTTGGAAGGCACAAGACTGACAAACCCAGTTTTTCAACACATCTTTCAATCTCATGCAAAGCATGATCAATGTGTGCGGGTTGCACTACAAAGCCTGCAGTAAATTTATCTGGATGATCAGCTTGTAGAGAAGCATTGAAGTCATTTTGAAACTTTTGCACATCGCAACAGACATCACCATCCATACCATTGCAATATAATTGGGATAAAGTGAGGATGACCGCATGATCAATGCCATGTTTATCCATCCACTCAATCTTTTCGTCTTTAAAAAAACTAGGATCGGTAATTGGTCTTTGCCAATCCTTTTGCCTCATATACTTACGATCCTCGTCAACCCAAAATATTTCCTTTTTTTTCATAAAAGATGGAATCTGCTCTGGGTATGGCAGTAAATGAGAATGTGAGTTTATTTTGATATAGTCCTCCAAAAATTATGGTTGTTTCATTTTTGTCCCACAATTAGAACAAGTGACCAACTCTTCATTGTTGTAAAATTTATTGAAGATTTGAGGCAAATCATTTTCAATATTTTCAAGCATAAATGGCTCTCGGTACAATTCGTTTCCACAGTTCTCACAAGACCACATCAAGCCATCTTCAGCTCCTTCAGGT
>CALHKJ010000317.1 GCA_938033975.1 uncultured Saprospiraceae bacterium
ATACCTATTTTATAGATGAAGATTTTACGTTGGCGGTTTTTTCAGTTGCGGCTGATCAAGTCATTGAATTGGCAAATGGAAATGGACCATTAATTCCAATAGGTTCATTAGAATATTTCAATACCAATAAAGAAAGAGAAGCTACTTCTTTTGGTAGCTTGAATAGACACGGACAGGATTCTTGGATACTAGATCACAGAAGTCTAGACTGGGTCTCTAGAGATGAAATGGGCTACTCAAAAGCTGTCGAGGCTCAGCTTTTCGGTTTCTCAGAAAGAGATGAATATCAAAAATTCATGTTTAGAAATTCTGGTGATGATAATTATCCAGCCAACGATGATTTTGACCATATAGGAAGTACACACATAAGAGATGAATATGTGCAAACACTCGCATTGAATGGTGGTCTTAAACTAGACACTCGAGCAGTAGAAAGAGTCATCTTATTTTTAAACGGAGAATACTGGGGTGTATATGGAATGAGAGATCGTCCAGTTGATCATGATTATACAGATGAGTACTATAACCAAGGGAAATATGATATACAATACTTGTCTACCTGGTTTAATACAGAAATAGAATATGGTGGTCAGCAAGCTTTACTTGACTGGACTCGAATCAGAGATTTCGCACTTAACAATGACTTAGGAAATCCTGACAATTATAAAATCATTGAAGACAGCATCAATCTAACAAGTCTTATTGATTACATGGTTGTAAATCTGAATGCTGTTGCCTCAGATTGGCTAAATTACAATACTGGATGGTGGAGAGGTCTTAACCCTGAAGGTGGTCATAAAAAATGGGGATATATTCTTTGGGACTTAGATGCAACTTTTGATTACTATATTAATTATAGTGGAGTTCCCAATATCTCTCCAAATGCCACACCCTGCGACCTAGAAGAAATTGGTGAATTTATGGATACATTCTTCGGTGGATTTGGAGGAGGAGGCGGTGGAGGCCAACCAACAGATACAGAACCAGAAAATTGTAATACGATCGTAAATGGCCTTAGCCCATATCCTGCAGACGATGAAATATTTTTGCAGGTAATAGAACAGGATGGATTTTGCTGTGATGGAGAATGGGATGATTTGTGTCAATCAACTTATAATCAACTCCTAATCTCAGGAGGTAACACATCGAGCTCAAGAGATGTAGGACAACATGAAAAAATATTCTTAAAGTTATTGGATGAAAGTGAAGAATTTAAGCAACTATATTATTCTAGGTATGCAGATCTCATGAATACTGTTTACACCTGTGACAACATGATGGTAACCTTAGATTCTATGTTGGCAGTAATAGAACCTGAGATGCCAAGACAAATTGAAAGATGGGGCGGCACCATGGAAGAATGGGAATCAAATGTTGTTAGACTCAAAGATTTTATTGCAGCTAGATGTGAGCTGTTAGACGATGGCATGCTAGAATGTTATGATGAACTTTCCGGTCCTTTCGAAATAACCCTGTTGGCTTCTCCAACAGGAATCGGCGAGATTGATTTCAATACACTAGATATTGAAACATTTCCTTGGACTGGAAGCTATTTTGGCGGGATGGAAAATAAAATAAAAGCAAGAGTCTTTGATGAGTATGAGGAAGATTGGGAATTTAGTCATTGGTTAAGTTCTTCAGGGAACATTATATTCCCTAACTCAGAAACTAGAAAAGCGAGCATGACAATATCTCAAGCGGATACCTTAACTGCTGTTTTTAAATCTTTAACTAATGTTGAAAACATTGATAACAAACTTCAAGCAAATGTATATCCTAACCCTGCAGAAAATTTTCTGATTTTAGATTATGAATTAAAGCAAGCTGCTCATGTAAAAGCAAGCCTGTACAATGCTCAAGGTAAACTTGTTACTCATTTTCCTGAATCAAATCAATATCGTGGACAAGGAGCCTATAGTCAGAAACTAGAACTTTCTGATTATCCAATACATTCTGGTCTGTATTTGCTGAAGTTGGATGCAGGAAATCAGAAAATAACAATGAAGGTTAATATTATCAGATAAGCTAAGCTTAATGCAAAAAAAAGACCGCTTCTTTCAGAGCGGTCTTTTTTTATTCCTAACTAGCTATTTAGCAGGCTTAATGTGTGCCCAGTTTTCCCCTCGTTCAATTCTTTTTAATTGAGTAAGAGAAACTCCATATTTATTAGCTAAGGCAGTTTTTGTCTTTTTACCGGAAGCTAAATGTTTTTTAATAGTTGCAACCTGGTTGGCTTTTAGTTTAGATGATCCACCTTTACTGTGAAAAACATGACCTTGAGCTCTTAATCTTTCAGTGATATAGCTTCTATGATCAGATTCAGTTACCCACTTAAGATTTGAAAGCTTATTATCATCCCTTTTATAGTTCTTGTGGATAATCAAGCTATGCTTGCGCGAAGGTTTTTTCACAAAACTAGCTGCAACATGCTTATGCACCCACATTCCATAATTTTTGCCATTGGCGAGCCTGATTGTGGCTCTTAAATGACCATGATGGTCTGGTTTCATCTTTAACAAGTATTCGCCTTTTGTGTTCTTATCAACTGACTTAATTCTTGCTTTGTTTGAAACCCAATACACCTTACTCTTATGTGCGCTCGGGAGTTTAATTTTACTCCAGGTTTCATTTCTTAAATCTTTTACTTTCATTTTTTTGAATTTCAAATGTTCTAAAATAAACTATAAGTAGTTTATACCAATGACTATTACTAATGGTAAATTTCAAAATGTTGAAAATGCACTGGGACGAGAGTTTCTCTACTTTTTGAATGCAGATACCTCCAATGCAATGGGTTGTATGACCAAAGTAAAACAATTTTTAGAAAGCTCGCAATTCATTTCAGAAAAAATAGACGAACGAACTTATAAATTCTATAGATTAACTTTCACTTGTATTGTTAATGACAATTTCTGACTAGTTGTTTTAACGGCCAAAGTCAACGTGTTAATACAATGTATTCTGAAAGAATTTGTTTTAAAAAATCCAAGATTCTTTCCTGAGGAGCTAATTCTAATTCGTCAATTAATTTTTCAGAGATTTTCAAAAGCACATCCTTATTGCTATCCGTAGGATTTGTCATATAACGATTCAAACTGATTTTTAGAAATAGCATATCATCGTCATTATACTTTGTTACCCCTGGGTACCTAATTTCATCAACTCTATTAAATTCATTCAGACTCTCCAAGCTGATACCTAAATCACTTTGTAAAGAAATAACTGTTGTTTGAGCAAGAATATCTCCTATTCTTTGGTTTCGTTCCGAACTTGAAATACTGATAACTGCAAGACATCCGATAGATCCAAGAATATCGATCATTCTAAATACCCAACGTAACATATAATCGTAAGGCGTAGGTGTTCCACCTTTTAAAGTCACAACTCTTAGCTTAACTAGCATCTTACCTGGAGATTGCCCTTGATTAAATACTTCAAAAACCAAATGATAGAAGGCAACTATCAAGCTTATGAAAATGTAAGTAAAGGATTCAAAGCTGCCTAAAAGTCTTCCTACAAAAGTGGAAAAAACTATCAATATAAATGTGTCCACAATAAATGCAAGCAAACGCTGAACTGTTGTCGCCAATTCATAACGAAATACAATATTATGTGCCGTTGCTATTTCTATGGTATTCATGCTAATTGTAGATACTAAATCGTTAAATTAGAATTTAGAACATTTTGTAGATGACAGAGTCGCAATTTATAGAACAAAATAAAGAAAAGTGGAGAGAATTAGAGCTTCTGCTCGAACTTCCACAAAAAGATGCAGACAAATTGCAAGAATTGTTTGTAAAAGTAAGTAGCGACCTATCCTATGCAAGAACCTTTTACCCGAAAAGATCTGTCAGATTATATCTTAATAATTTAACACAAAAGGTTTTTGACAGCATGGGCAAAAAAAAGTCTGGTTTCAGCTTCCAAAATATTATTCATTTTTTTGGCGTAATTCTTCCAGAAGAAGCATTTCGTCAAAGAAAAATTCTTTTAATCTCTTTCCTGATTTTCGCTGCCGCAGTTACAATTGGAGCACTTTCAACAGCCAATAATCCAGATTTTGCTCGGGTTATTCTTGGAGATAGATATATTGAGATGACTGAAACGAATATCAATTCAAAAGACCCCATGGCTGTTTACAAAGATGAAGATGCCATTGGTATGTTTTCCTATATAACAGTCAATAATATTCGAGTTGCATTTCTGGCTTTTGTTCTTGGCCTACTAGGAGGAGTTGGTACAGTGTTTATTTTGGTGTCTAATGGAATAATGCTTGGTGCCTTCCAATACTTCTTTTATTCCAAAGGATTGTTTCTCACCTCTTTTCTCACGATATGGATACACGGCACTATAGAAATATCAGCAATTATCATTGCAGGTGCTGCAGGTATCATTTTAGGTAACGGACTGTTATTTCCCGGCACCTACAAGCGATCCACATCCATGCAAATTTCATCAAAACGTTCTTTAAGAATTTTACTTGGCACAATACCACTTTTTATCATTGCAGGACTTCTAGAATCTTTTGTAACAAGATTAACTGGTCTCCCAATGATTATAAAAATTTTAATCATTGCTTTTTCACTTCTATTCGTATTGACCATGTATGTCTTCTACCCTTATTATTATAATAAGAAAGTTTCAAATTTTGGAGAACAAACAAAAGTTACGGTCCAACACGAGGAAGAACTTTTTTACAATAGATTTGAGTTCCGCAGTTATGCTGAAAACATAAGTTTGGCCTTTGCTCAATTTAGATCATTTTTTGGTTACAATTTTAGTAAAATCATGATGCCATGCCTACTCATAGCGGGTCCTGTTTTTTACTTTTTTGTTGCAACTCAAAACGATCTGAATCCAATTAATGTGTATGGCAATAATATTTTCTCCCCCAGAAGTTTTGAACTTAAAAGTTTCTTTGTCCCTTTCATCAATGTTCTTTTCATAAGCTTTAGTATTTGCTATATGGAGGTTTACATGAAGAACAATGCAAAACATATTGATGGCATAATGTCTTTTATCAAGCAGCACTTTATTTATATTTTCCTTATCATTCTCATTTTCAGTTTTCTCTTTGTTGTTTTAGGACCATGGTCTATGTTTCTTGTTCTCGTTCTCCCATTACAAATTATTCCTGCACTCATTGATCTTAAAATTGAAAAGCAAAAAATTGGGACAAATAAATTGGCTCATAATCTTCAAATTTCTTATCGTTACTACTTCCATTTTTTAGGTCCGACACTACTCTCCTTCATTTTCCTTGTGGTGTTCTTATTTTTAATT
>CALHKJ010000318.1 GCA_938033975.1 uncultured Saprospiraceae bacterium
ATTGCCCAGATATCTCTGGATGAAATTTACCGCCATCAACGTGTGCTAGAAATTGAAATAGCTGGATTTAATGTGATGTCTGGATTGCTCCAAATGTATGTTCCAGCAGTACTGCGCGAATTTAAAAATCCTGTAGATAAGACACTCATTCGCTTGATTCCAAATCAATTCAAGCCTTCGGAAGAGCAATCTCCTTACTTGAAGACTATGTGTGTGTTGGATCATATTTCATCTATGACCGATGCATATGCTGTGGAGCATTACCGCAAATTGACTGGAATACAAGTCTAAAAGGACAAATATCCTACATTTTGAGCAATATGGCCACAAAATAGAATTTGGCTAAAATTTACATTTTCCGTTCAACCGACTGTATATCAAGGCTTTCGCCTTCTTTTGGTCTAAGAATCTGGTATTTTGAACGATATTATGATTGTTTAATATTAGAAATATCCGTAACTTTAGGAGGTCTGAGAGCAGACGAGACATGGTACATATTGTTTACTTGAAAATAAAAATTAATGGATATTAAAGTAGAAAGAGATTCAACCGGAGGAAAAAATTATTTTGAAAAGTATGCTGTTGACCACTTGCAGGACTATTTTGACAAATACAATTTTGTCGAGTCCATAAAAGTGTTTTTCAGGGGTAAGAAACACAACACCAAAAAAATTAAATTGCAAGCCCGATTAAAAGGCAAGGATGTATTTGTGGAAGCAAGTGCAGTCCGCCACGATCTGGCTTTGGATTTGGCATCTAAAAAATTAAAGACCCAAGTCGAAAAGTACAAAACCAAAAGATTTAAAAAAGCTAGTTAGTCATAAGGAGAAGACATTGTCTTCTCCTTTTTTTTGTTCATTATTTTAAGGCCTTTATCATCAACTTTAAGAAGTATGCCGAATTCGATTAAAAATATTCTTGCAGTACTCTTAGCAATAATTACTGCAGCTATTATTAGCTTTTGCATAATCGTTTTAGGGCATTCAATTATACCAACTCCTGTTGGTATTGACACAAATGATTTTGAAAGTATTAAGTCTAATTTTCATTTGTTTGAATTTAAGCATTTTTTATTTCCATTGATTGCCCATGGCCTAAGCACTTTGGCAGCTTCGTACTTGGTTTCACGATATGCCAAAACGCATAAATTTTGGTTTGCGCTTGGTATTGGTTTAGTATTTATGTTCGCAAGCTTATCACTTTCTTTAAGAATTGGACATTTTAATTGGATTGGTATTGTTGAAATTGCACAATATGTTCCTTTAAGTATTCTGGGTTATAAGCTTTGGCAACAAAATAATCCCACTGAAAAAATTGTACCCTAACAACTATAATGTGAATGATGCTCAACATACTTAAAACAAAAAGAGAATGTCAGATTTTATATTAAAATTTTGGCCTAAAGAGGAGCCATCTGAAATAAAGACTAGCCAAATTAAATCAGGGCTTCTAGAGTCTGGAATTATTGGACTAGAATCTGAGTTTTGGGGAGAGCCCGCCTTTTATCCTGGAGAAAGGATACATGAATACTTTGAACCAAAATTGAAAAGATCAAATCCTTATTTTGATTCTATTAAAATAATAATAAATGAGAAAGACTATGGTGTTCGAATGGGTATTGAAGATTTTGAATACATCGATAGAAAGAATGTTGTTTCAATCAAAGGCGGAGAAGGAGGTTTTAATAAATGGGATGTTATGTGTCAAAGCTTAACTAAAATAACAGGTGATGCTTATGAAGGTGGCTGGGAAATATTATAATTACAAGTATTGTGCAAACTCAAATGAATATAATTAAGTTAACATTATGCACTAAGAGGTGCTTATGAGAGTTGAAGTACTACACTTTCTACAAATACTAAATAAATAGAAGATAGATGACACTACTCTGGTTCTTGTGGCTAAGTAAACCAAAATGTAAAAAATTATAACTCCTATCTTTGTTATGTATGAAATTGGTGTTTGGTTTTATATATATATACTTTTTATTTAGTTTGTCCATTTGTCTGGGGCAAGCACATCCCTTTATTACAGATGCCACAGAGCAAACTCCTGATACAACCATATTTAACCAATCTCTAGATAGTATTAAAAAATACGTATATCTAGATTCTAGAAAGATCAAGCCTTATATGTCTCTGTGTAAGACTATGATGGAGGAAAATGAAGACCTGACTGGAAGGCACAAACTGGGCTTTGTCATTCAGT
The DNA here is from genome assembly GCA_938033975.1 of uncultured Saprospiraceae bacterium. Classification (GTDB taxonomy): domain Bacteria; phylum Bacteroidota; class Bacteroidia; order Chitinophagales; family Saprospiraceae; genus JAHDBF01. The sequence continues at coordinate 2,209 of CALHKJ010000318.1, forward strand.
CAATTTATAATGAATTCAATACAGCAGATTACCTCAAGATAGCGAAAATGATAGTTGATAATCGTTATTTGCTGGAAGACTCCGATGTAATTCAAAGTCAAATTACCCAATTCAATTATCTTGATGGATACACCTCCATGGAGATGGGTGACTTTGAAGCTGCTCAACAAGTTTTTTACAAAATGTTGGACAATGCAAAAGAAAATAATCTTTCAACTTTAATTCAGGCAAACAGTTCTTTAGGTGAAGTGTTTACTAAATCGAAAGACTATGAAAATGGGGAAAAATATTTACTTCGAGGATTGAAAATTATACCTAAAGATGAGGCAAATATCAGAATTTCTGGTTATATTAAATTAGCAAGACTGTATCAAAGTGCCGACAAAGTATCTAAAGCAGAAGTAAATACAAATAAAGCTTTATCACTTGCAGATTCAATTAGTTCAAAAGATTACAAACTTGAATTACTACTTATAAAGGTAGATAACTGTATTCAGCAAAAAGATCTTGATT
>CALHKJ010000319.1 GCA_938033975.1 uncultured Saprospiraceae bacterium
GATTGTTACATCTGTACCCTCTCTTCTAATCGCTGCCTTTCCAATTGGTACTAAGAATTCTTCTTCCGGCACTTCTCCTTTAAGTCCATAAAGTGATTCTGATTCCATAAAGCATATTGGATCTTCATCTCTGATTGCAGACTTTAGCAAACCTTTAGCATCATGCGGATCTACGATTGAAATAACTTTAAGTCCAGGACAGTTCGCCATCCAAGATTCGAAAGTTTGTGAATGCTGCTGTGCTAATTGTCCTGCTGAACCTGAAGGACCTCTAAAAACAATTGGACATTTAAATTGACCACCACTTTGAGTCAAAGTTTTCGCGGCGTTATTTACAATTTGATCAAATGCAAGAATCGCAAAATTCCAAGTCATGAATTCAACAATAGGTTTCAAGCCATTCATGGCTGCTCCAACTCCAATACCAGCAAATCCTAATTCTGCAATCGGAGTATCGATAACTCGCTGTTCACCGAACTCATCTAACATGCCTTTACTTACCTTATAAGCTCCATTGTATTGAGCTACTTCCTCACCCATCAAGAAAACATTCTCATCTCTTCTCATTTCCTCAATCATTGCTTCTCTCAATGCGTCTCTAAGTGTTATAATTCTTGACATATTATTTTTATTTATTGCGGCGCAAAGTTATAAAGTATTAGCTCTTTTTCAAGCTCAAAGCTATTATTTGCTAAAGATTTCTCTCAATTTGACACCTCCAAGTTGACCTGATGACATAATCAATAGGATTCCTTCAAAATTTGAGCTTAGCTTTTTCACATATTCACCTAATTCCGATGGATTTGTAAAAACTTGTAGATCTTCTAAGCCGAAACTCTCTTTGATGAAATCCATTTTCAAAGGAGCCATCTTTTTTATTTCCAAATTTTTAGGATTAAAGAAGATGGCAGCTTGGTCTGCTCCTTGCAAGCTGTGCTTGTAATGTGGAAGAAATTTTTTATCCAAGCTGCTGTAGGTGTGAAGCTCTACAATAGTTGCTAGTTTTTCATTGGAGAAGTTTTCTACAAATGCGCTTACTGTTGCTTTTACTTTAGAAGGAGCATGAGCAAAATCCCAATATACTTTTTGACTTTTATTACTTGCAATAAGTTGCTGTCTTTTGGAAGCTCCAGCAAAACTTTTTATTGCATCAAAGAATTGTGCTTCGGATAGACCAAGTTCTGCACAAATTTGATAAGCAGCATTTAGATTAGACATATTATGCTTACCAAAAATATTTACTGGATACTTTTTACCATTAAACAAAATATTGCCATCCTCATTTTTAAATGGATAATAAGTTTCAATACGGTTCTTAGAATTTGCCTTTAATTTGGCCAACTCTTTATCGAATGCATCCACAAAAACTTTATTTTTAGGTGGAATAGACTCCAACAATAATTTGAATTGGTTTTTATAGTCCTTGAAAGTTTTGAATACATTGATATGATCCCAAGCAATGCCTGTAATAATACAATAATCAGGTTTGTAATGTAAGAATTTGGGTTTCCTATCAATAGCACTTGATAAATACTCATCACCTTCAATGATCATAATTGGAGCATTACTGAGGCGAACCATATTTTCATAACCGTCTAATTGTGCTCCCACTAAATAGTCATGGTCTATTTTATTTTCATGAAGACAATGCATAATCATGGAAGTGGTTGTCGTCTTGCCGTGACTACCAGCTACTACTACCTTGATTTTTTCCTTCGCATATTCAGCTACATAACTTGGAAAACTATGAATCTTTAAACCCAATTCTTGAGCCTTTATCAATTCAGGATTATCTTGTTTGGCATGCATACCTAGTATAACTAAATCTAGATCTTGATTTATTTTGTCAGGAAACCAGCCAAATTCGGCCGGTAAAAGATCTTTTTTTGCCAGGCGAGTTTTTGCTGGATCATATATAATATCATCTGAACCAGTAACAAAATGACCATTTTGTTGTAGCGCGAGCGCCAAATTGTGCATTATTGAACCTCCAATTGATATGAAGTGAATTTTCATGAAACTTTTTGGGATGTGATATGGTTAGAAATAGCGTGCGTTTTGCAATTATGGATGATATACATTACAAAAATCACTAATTTTTCTTTCTGAGCGAAGTTTGGATTGATTTTATATACTAAATTTGCGGACCCAAATCGTTAAAGAATAAATATAATACTATGAAACAAACACTAATTAAAAACCTAGCTAAGTTCTGTGCAGCTTTATTGATTGTTACAACTCTAGCATCTTGTGCAAAAAAATCAATTGGATGCCCAACAGATCTTAAAGCACCGAAAATCAGTATTCTTAAGTAATTCACTTTGAACTGGTATCCCCTCAAAACTGAACAAGAAGTTCAAGATATTTCTGAGAATATTTCTCAGCAAACTCCCTGCATTATTTTTAAGCACAGCACTACTTGTAGTATAAGTGCGATTGCAAAACACAGAGTTAAAGATTATACTGACTCACAAAGCAACGGATTCAAATTGTATTATTTGGATCTTTTAGCATTTAGGTCAGTTTCAAATTTTATATCTGATTTTTTTGATATTAGACATGAATCTCCACAGGTCTTAATTATCAAAGATGGAAAGTGCATTTATAATGAATCTCACTTATCTATTAATGCAGAAATTCTACAATCCCAATTAGAATTAATCAATGGATGATCGTTTAAGTATTTTAGATACAAGCGATGGCTCCAATTCTATTTCAAGTGAAAAATACAAGGCAACTTATCATTCCATACATGGTGCCATAGAGGAGTCTATGCATGTATTCATTTCTGCTGGTCTTTATTATAAGTTTTTACATGCCCATACTTCCGTAAAAATTTTTGAGATGGGATTTGGTACTGGCCTAAATGCATATCTAACATCCATATGCTCTCAGAAAATCGGTCTTGAAGTGGAGTACCATAGTTTAGAACTACACCCTATCCCAGCAGAAATTTACCAGCAGCTTAATTTCCATTCGCAAATCCCAGATACAAATCAATTAGACTTTTTAAAATTACATGAATCAAGATGGGAAGTTTTAAATGAAATCAATCCCACTTTTAAGCTGAAGAAAATAAAGGCTAATCTAGAAGAAATAGATCTAGAGGGTGGCTATGATCTTATTTTTTATGATGCATTTGCACCAAGTAGTCAAGAGAGTTTATGGGAAGAACCAATACATAAAAAACTCTACGATGCACTTTCTCAAAACGGTGCTTTAGTAACCTATTGCGCTCAAGGCAAATTCAAGAGAACTTTGAAGAAGTTAGGCTATAAACTTGACAAATTACCCGGACCAGGACGCAAACATGAAATGACTAGGGCTATAAAAGACTGAAAACCAGGATTAGCCATATATTTCTCTCCAATTTTGTCTGAATAGCTAATAAAATAGGTATTTTCGATATTGGTCAACCACAAAACCTGAGAATATGAAAATGGCCCTTCATTGGCAGATACTTTTAGGCATGCTTGCTGGGGTAATCTTTGGCATTACCTATGTTTATTTCAATTTTGATCCACAATTCGTTATAGATTGGATTAAACCTATTGGTACAATTTTTATTAATCTATTGAAGTTAATTGCAATTCCATTAATCATTGCAAGCCTAATAAAAGGGGTTTCTGATTTACAAGATTTTTCAAAGTTCTCCCTGATAGGTGGTAGAACAATTCTAATCTACGTTGCAACAACTTTGATAGCTGTTTCAATTGGTTTGGTTATCGTTAATTTGATTGATCCTGGAGAAAGAATTGCACCCGAAACTTTGGCCATGCTATCAGAAGAGTTTGCATCTGATGCTACTGCAAAAATACAAGCTGCCGAAAATCAACAAAAAAGAGGGCCACTGTCTTTTATTGTGGATATGGTTCCTGATAATATTTTCGGAGCAGCATCCAATAATAGAAATATGTTGCAGGTCATTTTCTTCGTTATTCTCTTCGCCATTTCTTTGCTTCTAATTGATCCTAAAAAAGCTGCTCCTGTTAAAGACTTTTTCGATGGCTTAAATGATGTAGTATTGAAGATGGTAGACATGATAATGCTTATGGCTCCTTATGCTGTATTTGCACTTTTGGCTTCCTTGGTTGTTGAAACTAAAAGTCCGGATTTGTTGGTTGCCTTGTTGTGGTATGGGCTAACTGTTGTACTTGGTCTATTTACCATGATTTTGTTTTACTTGGCTGTTATTAAGTTTTATGTTAAGAAATCTCCTCTTTGGTTTCTAAAAAATATATCCCCTGCCCAACTATTGGCCTTTTCAACGAGTTCTAGTGCAGCAACTCTACCAGTAACTATGGAAAGAGTTGAAGAGCATTTGGGTGTTGAAAAAGAGGTATCTAGTTTTGTACTGCCAGTTGGAGCAACAATTAACATGGATGGGACAAGTTTGTATCAAGCTGTGGCAGCGATTTTTATCACTCAAGCGTTAAGTTTTCAGCTAGACTTTTCTGATCAATTAACTATAATCTTAACAGCTACCCTTGCCTCTATTGGTTCTGCAGCAGTTCCAGGAGCGGGTATGGTTATGTTGGTGATTGTTTTAGAAGCCTTAAATGTTCCTCAGGAAACTTTAACAGTAGGATTAGCACTTATTTTTGCCATTGATAGACCCTTAGACATGTGTCGAACCGTCATAAATGTAACTGGGGATGCTACGGTAGCAATGGTTGTAGGAAAGTCAGTTGACAAATTACGAGAACCAAATCCTAAAAACTGGGATGATCATCTTGACAATGTAAGATGATCTGTAACCAAAAATGCACAGAACTGCAATAAATACTGCAATTGCTCTTTTAGTATTAGCTTGCCTAATACTAATTATGACTGTGCATCCCAAATTCATTGAATCACAAACCAAGCAAAAAGAGCTTATTCTTAAAAGACAGTTGTCTCCTACTGCAAAAGCAATAAAAAAAGAATGGTATGAATTAATTCATCGTGCTGCAGATGGAGTAGATTGGAGAGCTATTGAGATCCAGAATAGCATTGATGAGCTGAAAAACGGTGAAGACGATACAAGGCAATTCAGCACAGTAGAAATAGCCAATGGCGAGCTTATCGGTAATTGGCAGGAATTAGGCCCATCGAATCTTGCTGGAGATATCAAAAGAGTTACATATAGCGAAGACAAAGATCGAATCTATGCTATCAGTGCTGGTAAGACCCTATGGAAAGGAAAATTGGATGGATCCCTTTGGGAAGTTGTAAACGATGATTTACAGTTTGACCACCAAATCCTAGAAATCGTAAAACTAGAAGATGGTAGTGAGTTGATATTCGCATCAAGGCATGGAAAATTAATGTATTCAGTTGATGGTAATCTTTGGACAGAAGCTGCTGGACTAGGAAGTAATGCTACCATTAAGGATATGTTCGTAATGTCCAATCAAGAAGTGTTTATTATTTCGAAACCAAGTGCAAATGCATCGGTTGGTTTATACAAATCAGATACAAGTCCCCAAGGGCTAATAGACCCAAAAAAGTATGTGAAGAAATTTGATTTTTTCACTCAAGATATAAATGACATTGCATTAGCTGCAAATTCCACCAAAACCAATTTGTACGGAATAAAGTACGATTTTGAGGATAGAGATATCTACACCTACTACTGGAAAGCATCACAACAAAGTTTTATTGAAACGGCAAAGTACCAAACTCCAATTGCAGCAAACTACCCATTGGATGAGGCAAGAATATTTGTATCCCTAAGAGAAATTGCTGGACAGAGTTATGTCAAATTAACTAGGATTGGAAGGTTTGGCAAAGTGTGGTCATCTGAATCAAGGTTTTTAGATGAAAATTTTGGCCAGAGTTGGCAGCCGGAAGCGGACTTAATTGAACAACCTTGGTTTGATGCTTATACTATTCTAGATGATCAGAAAACGCACATCACAGGTAGAGAACAATGTTACTATTCTGTTCAAGGCTCTGATTGGCAGCTAGTAAACAAGTGGGAAGATTACTTTGAAGACACAGAGAATAATTTGCACATTGATATTATGCAAATTAAAGAATTCAAGAAAGGTAATAGGCACTTTACACTTATTGCTACTCATGGTGGAATCTATTATACCGAAGATATTACAGAAGGTGTCACCAATATATGTTTGAACGGACTAAACAATGCTCAATTTTATGACGTGGTTTCAATTGAGCAAGATGAAAATTGGATATTTGCAGGATCTCAAGATCAAGGATGGCAAAGGGGTCGTATTGAATCTGATGATCCACCAATAAAATTTAATCAAATCCTGTCAGGTGATTTCGGACACATAAAAATCACAGACGATCTAGGAGCTTGGATGACCTATCCTGAAGGTGAGGTAATCTACTATAACAACATTCTTACCTTCTTTGCGGAAGAAAACGATGGAACAAATTTGCCTAATGTTAGCTTCAAAGTTAATAGACCTCAAGACCAGGTCTGGATTTCTCCCCTTATGCTGCATCCTGACCCAGCTTTCAATAATACAGTACTAATTGCTGGAGGGAGTTTAGATCCCAATAAAAATGGTTCTTACCTAATACAATTACAAGAATCGAATGGCTCAGTTGAGGCACTTGAGCTTAACAAAGATTTTTCTTTCAATGACGGAGAGATTAGTGCGATTGAATATAATCCTTTAGATAATGACAATTGGTTTGTTGCTACGACCTCAGGACATTTTTTCTTTACCAAGGATGCTGGAGCTACTTGGATACAAACGAGTCCCATTGTACCAGGTGTAGACAGCTTTAATGAACTATATGGTACTGACATTCTAGTCTCAGAAAAAACTCCAGGTACCTTGTATGTTGCTGGAAGTGGTTATTCAAACCCAGGCGTATTAAAGTCGACTGATGGAGGTTTAAGCTTTACTGATTTTTCAAACAATCTTCCTCCTACAACAGTATTTGAGTTAGCTCAAAATGAAGAAGAAAATTTAATCTTTGCAGCAACAGAAGCTGGACCATATGTTTATATCAAAGCTTTTGATAAATGGTATAATTTAAGAGGCAACATGGCTCCTAAGCAAGCCTACTGGAGTGTTGACTTTATTGACAAGATATCAACTGTTCGTTTTGGCACATACGGTCGAGGAGTTTGGCAATTTGAAATTGAGTCATTTACATCCAATAAAAATCTTTCTAATTTAGACGATCAAATCATCATATATCCAAATCCAAGTTCGGAATCGATAAGAATTCAGACTGAGTTTTTTGGAAATATATCTCATTATGAAGTTTTAACTTTAGCTGGAAACTTTATCTTTGGTGGAGAAATCACTAC
>CALHKJ010000320.1 GCA_938033975.1 uncultured Saprospiraceae bacterium
AGAATCCATTGAAATTTTGAAGGACGCAAGTGCCACGGCAATCTATGGAGCACGAGCTGCCAATGGAGTTGTTTTGATTACAACAAAGCGTGGAAAAGATGGAAGAAGCACGATTAGTTTTGAGAACTATATGGGTATGCAGCAATTGTATAGAAAAATCCCAGTATTAAAATTAAGAGAATACGCAGAATACATTGGAGATGTAGGAATCGGAGATATTGAAGAATTTGAAAATGTTGATCTTCTAGGGGATGGGACGGATTGGCAGGATGTTATTTTTAGAAACGCTCTGATGAATAATCATCAGTTGAATGTAACTGGAGGATCAGAAAAAACTAGATTTTCGATCACTGGTGGATTGCATAATAAGGATGGAATAGTTGAAGGTTCAAATTTCCAAAGGTATTCTACTAAGGTGAATGTAGATCACAATCTATTTCCTAAACTTAGAATGGGAGTCAACGTTCTTGCATCAAGAACTAAGGAGAACATTGTATTTAATGACAATAGCAATGGAGTTATTTATACAGCCTTATTGACTCCGCCGATGGTTCCAGCAAGATTGTTGGATGGATCGTTTGGAGAGCCGCCTCAAGGAGAAAATGTTGTATTGACTTTTGACAATCCATTGGCTAATGCCATTGAAGTGGATGATTTAAATCGAAAAAGTAGATTGCTGGGAAGTATTTATTTGGAAGCAGATATTACGAGCTGGCTAAAATATAGAACTGAAGTAGCAACAGATATTCTTTATTCAAATCACAATACTTTTTGGCCTGCGTTTCAGAGGGGTACTCAAAGCAGAAAATCAAGAGTAAGAAGAAATGTAAACAATAGTACCTATTGGATAAACAAGCATTTGTTGACATACACAAACACATTTGCTGAAAAGCATAGATTGACTGTGCTTGGTGGCTTTGAAGCCCAATCAGGTAATTATGAGTGGTTAAGTGCATCAAGGGATAATCTTCCAACCAATGAACTTGCTCAACTGAACTTAGGTGATGCCGGAACCCAACTGGTTCAAGGAGGTGCTGGTCACTGGGCATTGTTATCTTATTTTGGAAGAATGAATTATGGCTTTGATGAGCGTTACTTATTGACAGCTACTTTGAGGTCTGATGGTTCATCTAGATTTGGAGAACAAAATAGATATGGTTTGTTTCCATCATTGGCTTTTGCATGGAGATTGTCGAATGAAAATTTCATGAAAAATTTTGATAATCTGTACAATGCAAAACTGAGATTGGGATATGGAGCTGTTGGTAACCAGGAAATAGGTTTGTATTCATTTGCTTCAAATTTGAGATCTATTTCAGTTGTTGTTGGAGATCAATTGATAACTGGTTTTGGTCCAGACAATATTGCAAACCCCACGGTTAAATGGGAGAGTTCGGTTCAGTTTAATTTGGGATTAGATCTTGGGTTTTACAACAACCGACTAGAGCTAACTGCAGATGTTTATAATAAGGCTTCAAAAGATATGTTGCTTCCTGCAATTCTACCTGCCACGGCTGGAAGTTTGAATCCTCCTTTTATTAATATAGGAGAAATGAGAAATACAGGATTAGAGTTAGGTGTAATTACACAAAACTTTACCGGCAAGTTTGATTGGAGGACAACGGCTAATATTTCGTTTAATAGAAACGAGGTAGTTGATTTGGGTAGCACAGGAGCATTGACAGGAATTTTACAACGCATTCCAATTACCAGAACAGAAGAAGGTTTGCCTATCGGTCAATATTATGGTCACCAAGTGGACGGAATATTTGGTTCGATTGAGGAAATCGAGTCAAGTCCTTTCCAAGAAGTAGGAACGAGACCAGGCGATATAAAATTTAAAGACTTAAATGGTGATGATATTATAGATGATTTAGATCAAACCTTTATAGGAAGTCCACATCCAGATTTTACTTTAAATTTCATCAATGATTTGAGATATGGTGCTTTCGATTTCACTTTCTTTCTGAGAGGTGTTTATGGAAATGAGGTATTTAATCTGTTGCAAAGAGATTTATCTGGAACGGGCGCTTGGGTAAATCAATCAGTGTTGGTACAGGATAGATGGACAGCAGATAATCCTGATGGAAATCAACCTAGAGCAAATGGTAACGATCCCAATGCCAACAGAAGGGTATCGGATCGATTTGTAGAAGATGGTTCATTCCTTAGATTACAGAATGTGTCCTTGGGTTACAATATACCCGCAGCAAAAACTCAGAAGTTTTCAATCTCTTCTTGCAGGATTTATCTAAGTGGTCAAAATATATTTACGCTCACAGAATATTCAGGTTACGATCCAGAGATTGGATCTTTCAATCAGAACCCTTTGATTAATGGTGTCGACAATGGAAGATTTCCTGTTGCGCGCTCTTATACTTTTGGAATAAATTTAAATTTTTAGAACATGAAAAATTTGAAATTATATATCATTTTGTTTTCAGTATTGGTCATGTTAAGTTCATGTGATGATTTCCTTGACAGACAACCACTTGATCAGATATCAACTGAGAATTTTTACAATACGGCAAGCGATGCAAATCTGGCTGTCATTTCTGTCTACAATACAATCCAGGCGATTAACTGGCATGGAAAATCTTGGATGATTACAGAGATTCCATCTGATAACACAACTACGGGTGGAAACGATCCTGATTTTTCTCCAATCGATAATTTTACAATTAATGCAGACAATGGTCCAAACACAGAATATTGGACAGAGCATTTTAAGTTGGTGATACAGGCGAATCAAGTAATCAAGTTTGTTCCTGAGATAGACATGGATCCAATCCTTCGTGCATCTTATGTTGGGGAGGCAAGATTTCTAAGAGCATTTTCATATTTAGATTTGGTTAGGATTTATGGTGACGTTCCGATTATTGAGGAAGTGCCCACCATAGAATCTGATTTGAATGTTTCTAGAAATCCAGTAACAGAAGTATATGATTTTATCATCGCAGATTTGCAATATGCCATTGACAATCTTCCTGAAGTACAATCAAGTGCTGGTTTTGGAAGAGCAACGATGGATGCTGCCAAGGCCTTATTGGCGAAAGCCTATCTTACCAACAAGCAATTTGAAGAGTGTATGGACTTGTGTAGAGAAATCATTGCAGGTGGTCGATATAGATTAGAAGAAAATTTTGCCAATAATTGGTTGCGAGATGTAAGTGATAACAATGCTGAGGCAATCTTTCAAGTACAATATGTCGGTTGTGGTCCAGGTAATACGGGCAATGCGTTACAAGCATTTTTTGCACCATGGGGACAGGGCATCACTCAGAATTCAGATGGATGGGGATCTCAAATTCCTACTAGTCCATCTATAGATAATCCTGGTACAACAATTAAGGATGCTTACGATCAAGATGATCTGCGTCTTTATCATACTATGATGACTCCAGGTGAACATTATCCTATGATCAATCCTGAATTAGGTGGATATACCTATCCAGCCACAGGAGCATCAAGAGGATCGGTGAATATTAAAAAGTATGTCATAGGTGGAGGTTCGGATGTGTGTTTTATGAGTACCCCACAAAATTTTCATGCTATCAGATATCCTGATGTATTATTAATGTTGGCAGAAGCCGCTTGTGCGCGTAATGGAGGCATTTCTGCCACTCCTGATGTGTTAGAAGCATTCAATTTGGTAAGAGCTAGGGCAGGAATGCCAAGCGAAGATGTTATAGATATCGATATGGTATTTCATGAGAGAAGATTAGAGTTTGCTTTTGAAAATCAAAGATGGTTTGATTTATTACGAAAAGGTAATGTGAAAGAAACGATGTTGCTGCATGGTAAACAAATGCAAGATTTCCATTTGTTGTTTCCAATCCCTGCCCAAGAATTGGCAGTAAACACAAATCTTGTTCAAAACCCAGGTTATTAATATGAAGTTGACTTTAAATATTATAAAATTTCTTTTTGCTCTTTGCATTTGTTTGTCGATCAGCTCTTGCGAGAAGGCTGGTGCCCCATCAGTGGCTACCCATATGCCTGATTTTGGACCACCACAAACTTTGATTACAGTAGAAGGGGCGGAATTTACAGATCTGGTTTCTATCAATTTTAATGAAGGAGTACGAGCCGATTTCAATCCATCTTTTGGAACAGAAAATGCATTGCTTTTTAGAGTGCCAGATGATGCACCTTTAGGTGATAATCAAATAACAATCACAACAGAAACAGGAGAAACTTCATTTCCATTTAGGGTAACTTTGGAAGCTCCAAGAGTTACAGATTTCAATCCTAAATCTGCTAATGAAGGTGAAACAATTTATATCCTTGGAGAAAATTTCTTTGAACCATTGGTAGTATTGTTTGAAGATAGTATAGCAGGAAATATTATTTACAATGACCCAGATTCATTGGTGATTGAAGTTCCAGCCGGAGTAGAGCGTGGCAGAATTAAAGTGAAAGCGAATGGAGGTGAATCCTTAACAGCGGAGCTTTTCTTTTCGACCTCAGATATTTTGGTCAATGATTTTGATGGAAATGGTGTTCGTGGGGAAACAGATAAATGGTTATATTATGGTAACATAAATGAAAATGCAGACAACGCAGTTATTGATTCTGAATCGGAATCATTTGATGGATCTAAATTTTTAAAGATATCTGGAACTGACCCTGGTTCAATCTGGATAGGGGGCACCGAATCGCATTCCTTTGATGTGGCAGACTTTACAGTCTTTGAGGTGATGAGTAATATCAATAATACATTTATTGAAATGGATCTGAGTAACAATGGTCAAGATAAAACTCATCTTATAATTGTAATGGCCGAACGCGATGGCTCTACAAATGATTTTTCAGAAACCATTGCCGTTGACTGGGATGGTTGGGAACACATAAGTATACCATTGAATAGATTTAAAGATGTGGATGGAGCATTTATCGATCCTCAAAAAATAAGAACAATTAAACTCCACCTATGGAATGAGTTGGGTTCTAACCAGACTTTAGAAATCAACGTCGATAATTTAAAATTTGTACAAATCAATTAACGCAAAGTAAAATAATTAGAATGATGAAAAATTTACTAACAACTTTTATGGTGTTTTGTGTAATCACTTTCACTTCAGCTCAGGTCTATATTGATCAATTTGATGATGGTGATTTATCAAACACTTTTTATAACACAGGATATACTGGCTCAGCTGCCGATGGAGAATGGACCGTTGCTGGAGATGGAACAGGAGGAATGTGGGAAATTTTTGGATACAATATTACTGATGAATCCGGAGAGGCAACAAGCATTGATCTTACTGGAAATAATAAAGTTTTTGTAAGAGCTAAGGCAAGTAATCTAGGAACTCAATTGAGAATGGATGCTATTGATGCCAATGGTTTTGCAACAACCAATGCGGGTATAACAAAGACTTTGGTAAATGATTATGTAGTTTTCGAATTTGATTTTTCTGGTGGATATGTAGATGGTGGATATGGTGGTACATCTTGTGATGCAGCTGTTGCACCTTGCGATGTTGATGGTACTCAGATTACCAACTTTTTCTTTTATGTAAATCCTGGGCAAGGTGCTTGGGCAGGAACAGTAGTCTTAGACTATATTTCTGTTGGTCTAGAGCCAGATGCTGAAGTTACATCTTCTGTATGGCAAGATCACTTTGACAATGGTGAATCTTTAGGCTATATGGGTACAGGATCAACATTGGTTAATTCAGTCAATAATTCAATTTGGTCAATTACAGGAGATGGTACAAATGGACCTTGGGATCCAGTAAACATCTTGATGGGAAATCCAGAGACGGCAGATACCATTGACGTATCAGTTGCTCAAGGTAATGACAAGGTATATATTAGAATGAGAACAGATGTTCCCAATACATCAATTAGGTTGGATTTAATGGACATCAATGATATGGCAACCACGGCAGGTAGTATCACAAAATTAATTTCAGATGAGTGGGACACTTATGAATTCAATTTTGCTGGTTCATATCAAGATCTTGCCTATGGTGGAACCGGTTGCTCGGTTGGGCCTTGTCCAGTTGATGCTGATAGAATTGCCAATATGATCATATTTGTAAATCCAGGTGTTGAAGCTTTTGCAGGTCAGGTTGATATAGAATACATTTCTGTTGGAACTGCATTAGAAGCAGGAGCTGGTGGACCTGGTGTTCTCGTTTATGGAGATCATTTTTCTGACGACGATGCTTTTATTGGTACTTCAGCTGCTTTTGGATTGGAGGTTGATAATTCAAATTTATCTATCACTGGCGAAGGAATAGATGCGCCTTTTGGTGCAGTTTCATATACTTGTCATGATGAGAATGGAGCAGTTGTGGTAGATGCAACTGGAAATAATAAAGTATTCATTAGAGCAAAATCTAGCGTTCCAAATACAAGATTAAGATTAGATCTCCAAGATACAGAAGGCTATGTAACAACTCAACCTTCATTTACGAGAGTGTTGGAAACAGAGTATAGTGTAATCGAATTAGATTTTGATGCGGCTTATGTAGATGGCGGATATGGAGGCACACCTTGTGAAACCGGTCCTTGTGTTGTAGACGGAACATCAATTGGTTCATTGTTGCTTTATCCAAATCCTGCAGATGGAATGTTTGAAGGTGTAATCGATATAGACTATATATCTTTTGGAGCACCAATGGGTGAGGATGTACAAGGTTATGAAGATCAGTTCGATAATGGAGATAGAACGGCATGGTCTGATGCGTCAGGCTTTACAGTTGAAGAAACCGATGCTGAACTTATTATAGTTGGAGATGGTTCTGCTGGTCCTTATACCGCATTTAATTATGCAGCTCATGATCAAGAAACAGGAGAACAATTGACCCTAGATATGACCTCAAATAATAAATTGTATATCAAAGCGAAGTCAAGTGTAGAAGGTACAGCATTAAGAATTGATTTATCAGATGAAGGTGGATTTGTAACAACGAACCCATCAGTGGCTGCTTCATTGGGAACAGAATATGCTGTGTATGAATACGATTATACGGGCACCTATACAGATGGAGCTTTCGGAGGTACTTCATGTGATGTTGCTCCATGTCCTGTCGATGGTACAACGATTCAAAACTTTACAGTTTTTATTGATCCAGATAATGGAGGATTTGCAGGGACAGTTACAATAGATTGGATCTCTACTCTTGATCCAATAGAGACTATTGATGAAAATGAAGGGCCAGTAGGTATTGATGATTATTCAGATGAATTTACTGATAACTCATTGGACTTTTCGACTGGTGCAGATGGTTTGGTAGTTCTTGCTGAAGAAGAGCAATTGAAGGTAGTAGGAGATGGAACTTCAGGACCTTGGACTCCAATTACATATGAGATGCATGCTGGACAAGACTCTGTCATGGTGAACGTTGAAAATAACGATAACAAATTATATGTAAGAGCGAGATCAACCGTTTCAGATTTACCATTGAGAATAGACTTGCAGGATAATGAGTTGTTTTTGACTTCACAAGCTGGACTACAGAATCTAGTAGGAAATGAATTTTCTACTTTAGAATATGATTACTCAGGTGGCTACATCGATGGTGGATTTGGTGGAACTCCTTGTACAGCTGGTCCATGTCCAGTTGATGGACAAAGAATCAAGTTCCTACAATATTATATCAATCCAGGCATCGGTTTGTTTGATGGAGAGTTGCACATAGATTGGATTTCATTTGGAGAGCCACTCACGGTAAATGTCTTTGAGACGGAGATATTAGATGGGGCGAAAATATATCCAAATCCAGCTAGTCAAGAGATGTATCTTGAAATGGAGCAAAAAGTAAATGGGG
>CALHKJ010000321.1 GCA_938033975.1 uncultured Saprospiraceae bacterium
ACAATGGAAATGGCTTGATGAAGAACTTGGAAAATCACAAGCTGATATTCATATCTTTTTGAGTAGCATTCAATTGATTGCTGAAGAACATGGCTGGGAAAAATGGGCAAATTTTCCAGAGCAAAAGAAAAAATTTCTTGATCTTGTAAGCGCGCACAATATAAATCACCCAATCATCTTGAGTGGTGATCGTCACTCTGCTGAGATCTCAGAACAATACTATAATGGATACACCTTTTATGATATCACAGCCAGCAGCTTAAATAGAGGACGTGCTGCCAAAGCTGAACCAAATAAATTTAGACTAAACGGATCTGAGATTGTTTTCAAACCAAATTATGGGATTCTTGAAATCTCAAAAGATGAATCATTCAACATTAAAGCTACCATCAAAACTGCTTTTGATAAACCTAGAGTTGAAGAAAACTTATTTACGGAAGTAAGAAAATGATAAAACGAAGTCAGAGTAAGCAAGCTGTGTACCATACATAGCTCATGCTGAAAATAGCAACCACGTTTGACATCAACCCAAAGAGCTTCATTTGCGAAAGCGAATAGGTTTTGGTCTTATAGATGATAAATAAATCTATCAACAACCACAGAAGTCCAATTGCCAAGATGCCTCCAAAAATATATTCTTGGTAGAAATAAAATAAAATAAAAACTTCAGTACAAACAATTCCAATAATGAGAAGCTTTGTTTTTTTCATTCCTAGAATGGTTGCAGTTGTTTTCCTACCCGACTTTCTGTCTGGTTCAATATCCATTACTTCACCAATCAGGTGAGATTGTACTGCAAAAAGAAAAAGATAAACGAATGTTAGGATTGGAAGATTGGCTGTATCATTTACGAGAATACTAAATGGCGCCACAAGTAGGTAACCAATCTGACAAAGCAACTCCAAAGGTGGGCGCGATCTCAAGCCATTCTTTTTTAAATTATAAAGCCAATTAATGAGAACCAAGCCAGCAAATAATATCAACATTGGCATACCTTCTAAGTAAACCAATGGGACCATGAAAATCAGTTGAACAACTACAATTACTTTAGGAAGGCGTTTCAACTCAGCCTCACTACCCCTTGCTCCAAACCAAAAAGTATCTTTTCTAGGATTGACTGCATCGGTTTCTTGATCGACAAGATCATTCCAACCGTACACTAAAAAATTGAGAGGAAAAGTAACATAGATTAATCCAAACCAAAAACTTGGACTAGAAGCTATGTCCATTTGACTTGTAGGAAGAAGATACAACCACAAGGTTGCAAACCATAAACCAGGCCTTGAAACTTTTAACCAGAATAATAAATGTTGAACTATTTTCACCTAAGTCATTAATGCTGAAATAAATCTTTAGAGAAGTTTAAACACGCCCAACTTCTTCAATCATGGGTTTGTCTTTGAGATTTAAATGCTTCTCTATTTGCTGCTCAATATATTTTGCAACTCTTAATTTCTTTATTGCTCCATGAAGCCTTATATGTTTTTTACCACTCCCTTCATCTACAACCAATTGTAAACCAAATACCTGCGCCCCACTCATAGGATCTGTGTACTTATCAACATATACTTGCTCAACATCTCTCACATCAAAATGTTTAAGCTTCTGAGCTTTCTTAGGCTTATGTTCTATGGTAATTTTATCTGACCCAACCCGGATATGAGTTCTGTGCTTTTTTATATTCATCAAACTCAAAATAGCTAATCCAAAAATCAGAACAAAAATCATAGGGAGCATAATTGGTACCGGCAACTCTGACTTTTTGTAAAATGCAAAAGCAATTAAACCCAACAAAGGAGTTAAAAATATTGCCCAGCCCTCAATAGGAGACATTCCTTGTTGAAGTGATAGATCTAACTCATCTCCAAAATAAAACTTCTCCACCTCATTGGGTTGACCAATTTCTTCAGCCTGCTTGGCAACAGACTCAATGCCTGCAATTTGATCTTTGATTGGAAAAACTGCATTGCAGGAACCACACTTAGCAATCTTATCATTGAGATTCATATCTCCTGCAGACACTTGAGAATTGCAAGAAGGACAATCAATAAATGCAAATTGCCCTTTGCTATGTTCTTCGACTCCCTCTAAGTCTAATTTCAGTTTGTATTTCGGTTTATGTTCCATGTTATTTGAGTCTTGAATAGTTTAAATACATTAACCTGACTGGATTCAAAACACAATTTAACACAAATGAATTGAGAAGACGATGAATTGTAGACATAAAAAAAGAGCATGATTGTAAAACAACCATGCTCACAAAAATAGATCCTCTATTAAATTAGGTATTCAAGAATAATTAATTGGATGCCAAATTTTCTTCCTCTACGAATAAGTCTATTCTGTTTATCGCATCCGCAATTTCATAACCCAATCTCAGTCCCTCTGCACAATCCATACTCATGTGTACTCCCAATGGTACTCTTGAGAATGCATTTTCTGCAGCCATTTCTCTGAAGGTATCAAATTGTCTTGCTGCTCCTCTAAACTCTGTTCTTCCTTCATGAGAACTATCTGTAAAGTTTACGTTGTTACCAAAGTAATCTATAAATATTCCTGCTGCTGCTGAAGCAAATGTTGCGTGCCCTGATGGGTATCCTGGGAAACTCGGGTTTGGCCAATATACCAATCTAAACAAGTTAGTTTGAAAAGCAGGATCAATGAATTCATGGATGTAAACATTTGGTCGCATCACCATATAATCATACTTATATTTCCAAGTTGCTACTGCTGCATCATTCAATGAAAAACCGAGCTTGAGATACATTGTCAATGCCTCGTCTAATTCTACATCAAATTGTCTTACCAATTGATTTGCTATTGCATATTGTCTTGCCGGTGGGCTAAACATAAGTCCTTCTACATCATCACTCCAAAATTCTGCAATCCATAGCTCTTCTCCATCTTCTTCTCTTGCTTCGTTGTTATCTGTATAGCACTCCATCATCTGTGCAAAG
>CALHKJ010000322.1 GCA_938033975.1 uncultured Saprospiraceae bacterium
GCTGTATGCAGAGCTATCCAACCTGCATCTCTTCCCATTACCTCCATTATCATGACACGCTTGTGGCTTTCAGCTGTTGTCACCAATTTATCAAATGAATCTGTTGCTATTTGCACGGCAGTGCTAAATCCAAAAGTAAGATCAGTTGCTGAAAGATCATTGTCAATCGTTTTTGGAACCCCAATAATTGGAAGGCCTCTTTCAAAAAGCTGTTGCGATATTTTTTGACTTCCATCTCCCCCTATATTGATAACAGCTTCAAAGCCCATTGATAAAATTTTATCCACCAATTCTTGACTCCGATCTTGTGTGATCCAATTTCCATTTTCATCTTGAATAGGAAACTCAAGTGGGTTTCCCATATTCGTTGTTTTTAAAATTGTACCACCTTTAACATGAATTCCCCTTGTATAATTATCATCCAATTTTATAATATCAACTGGATCACTCAACAAACCATTAAAGGCTTCAATACTTCCCCATAATTCCCATTCTCCATTGTACTTTACACTTTTGTACAATCCACGTATTACAGCATTCAGTCCTGGGCAATCTCCACCACCCGTCAAGACAATCGCTTTCTTTTTCGCTTTCATAAATAAAATTAAGCTCGCAAGATATTATCTTTAGGTAAAACAATAGCAATTTGGAAGAATACATTCAGATCTTAAATTATGCAATCCCTGCCTTCCTTATGCTTATAGGAATAGAATTCTTAGTGTCCAAGGCAATGAAAAAGAATGTATATCGAGGTTACGATACAGTCGCAAGCTTATCTTCTGGCTTGAGTAATATTCTAAAAGACGTCCTAGGTCTAACCATAATTATTATTACCTATTCTTTTCTTGTCAAACACCTTGCAATCTTTGAAATCAAAACAATGCTTTGGCTTGTTATTATAACTTTTATAATTGAAGACTTCATAGGTTATTGGGTTCATCGATTTGAGCACATAATTAATCTATTTTGGAATAGACATATAATTCATCATAGTAGTGAAGAGTTCAATCTTGCATGTGCATTACGTCAACCGATTTCTACTACAGTTGCGATATTTACTTTCTTTTATATCCCAGCTGCCTTTCTTGGCATCCCAGCTGAAGTGATAGCTATCGTTTCACCAATACATCTATTTGCGCAATTCTGGTATCATACTAGATTGATAAATAAATTAGGACCAATTGAACATATCTTAGTGACACCTTCACACCACAGAGTACACCACGCCATAAACGATGAATACTTGGACAAGAATTTTTCTCAAATCTTTATTATTTGGGATAAACTGTTCGGAACATTCCAAAAAGAGTTAGATGATGTACCAGCTGTTTACGGAGTAAAACGACCAAGCAATACTTGGAATCCAATTTTGATAAATTACAAACATCTTTGGTTACTTGTCAAAGATGCTTGGCGAGCCGAAAACTGGTTTGATAAATTAAGAATCTGGTTTATGCCAACAGGTTGGAGGCCAGCTGAACTTATTGAAAAGTTTCCAGTAGATTCGATTAAAGATGTTTACAAGATGGAAAAATACCAAAGCCCAAATAGTAGTCCTTTATTAATTTGGTCTTGGGTTCAATTATTATTACATCTGTTTTTTATGCTGCTCTTTTTTAATAAAATGGGATCTTTTAGCAACAGCACAAATATCGCATACACGGTTTTTTTATTTCTATCTATTTTTGCATTTACAAGTTTGATGGATCGAACTATTTTAGCTCCAATTGTCGAAAGCATAAAATTTGCACTTGGAATCTTTATTATGTACACAACTGGAACATGGATGAATTTAGGAGATCTTATTCCTTTTTCAAATATTATAGTAGCTGGCTATTTTATCATTTCTATTCTTCTCACTTTCTATTTTATGTATGTAGAAAGTCGAACTGAGATGAAGCCACTGCAAGTCGACACTACATTTTAAGTTTTTGCCTTTCGGCAAATATCTTTCGTAATTTAGAACTAAGAAAAGTTTACCCCATCAACAAGTTCTACGAAATGACATTCAGGATTAATTCCATATTTTGAAAAATAGGCTTTTTCTATTTTAGCTATTACTGAATCTATTGAATCACTTTTTATCAAGTTGATCGTACAGCCACCAAAGCCCCCACCCATCATTCTAGAGCCAACTATTCCATCTTCATCTCTTGTGCAATCAACCAGGAAATCTAATTCTTCACAACTTACTTCATATTCATTTTGCAAACCATCATGAGATTGATAAAGTAAAGAGCCAAGCTGTTTCAGATCTTTTAATTTTAACGCTTGTGCAAATGTATGTACCCTTTTGTTTTCCTCAATGACAAACTTTGCGCGATTATATTGAATCTCAGATAGATTCTTTTTATTCGTTTCAAGATGATCTGGGGTCAACTCCCTTAGAGTAGGTACATTTAAAATAGAAGCTGCTTCTTTACATTCTCTGACACGATCACCATATCCAGAAGTAAGGTGTTCATGTTTTACTTTCGAGTCAATTAATACCCATTGGTAAGCGTCAATATTTATTGAAATATAGGAATGAGATCGATCTTGGCAATCGAGAATCATTCCATAATTTTGCCTGCCAAAGAGAGAGCTAAATTGATCCATGATTCCTCCTTTAAGGCCTAAGAAATTATGATTAGATCGATGGGACATATCCACAATGTCCCAATTTGATAATTCGATATTATTGAGATGAGAAATTCCTTTTGCAAAGCCACATTCCAGTGCTGAAGAAGAACTCATGCCAGCTCCAATCGGAATTGTGGATTGAATCAAACAATTAAAATCTTTTATTGAATGTCCTTGGTTTTTAAATTGAATTAAAATTCCTAAGAGGAAATTCTTCCAAGGAAGCTCAGTCAATTCCAAGTTTGACAGAATTATATTTGTGCTCTCTCCAAGGTCCTTTGTAACTACTCTGGAGTTATCAGATAAGATATTTGCCGAAAAGGCTAGATAAACATATCGATCGATCGCAGCTGGAAAAACAAAGCCATTATTGTAATCAGTATGCTCTCCGATAAGATTTATACGACCTGGAGCTTTGATAATAAAACTAGGTGGTACGGAGAAGGCTCTCTCGAAGCTTTTCTTTATGCTTTGTTCGATCATACCCAAATATAAAAAAAGCCCGCCGCGGGGAGCGACGGACTACATCAAAACAAAACGAAAAACCAACTTTATCTTAAACTCTAGCTATTGCTAGAAACTTTTTCTCATTTTTACTGGGACTAACTTTTCTTTCCCATCTCTTAGAACTTTCAAAGTGACAGTATCTCCCACTTTTGAAAATTTAATCTCATTCTTTATATCCTCGATATTATTCACTGCAACATCATTCACTTCTATGATTACATCCCTAGGTAGAACGCCAGAGTATTGTGCTCCGCTGCCATCTACTACATTTACAACAAAGAAACCTGTTGTTGTGTTCAAATCTTCCTCTTCTGCAAGGTCCGCATCAACATCAAAGCCCTCTATTCCTAAATTCGCTCTTTCTATATTTCCGTTGACCTTTATATCCTCAACAATTCTAACCACAAGATTGATTGGTATTGCAAAAGAGTATCCTGCGAAAACCCCATTTGGTGTTGCAATTGCAGTATTAATTCCTACCAAATTTCCATCAGTATCGACAAGTGCTCCACCACTATTTCCTGGATTCACCGCTGCGTCTGTTTGGATAAATTCTTCTATTGCTCGACCCTCTATTATATCTAAGTCTCTTCCTTTGGCACTGACTATTCCAGCTGTTACAGTAGATGTTAGATAATTGAAAGGGTTGCCTACTGCTAAGACCCATTCTCCGATTTTAACATCTTCTGAGTTACCTATAGCTATAGTCGGTAGATTGTCCGCTTCAATTTTCAATAAAGCAAGATCTGTACTTGGATCTGTTCCAATTTTCACTGCACTAAAAGATCTTCCATCTGTTAGTTCAACTTTGATTTTATCAGCGAAACCAACTACATGATTATTGGTGACTATGTAACCGTCTTCTGAATATATAACACCGGAACCTGTTCCTTGTTTTGGACCAAAGAAATTTCTGCCAAAAAAATCGCTCATGTCAAAATCGAAAATGTCGATTCTGCTCTTATCATTTAATCTTTGATTTGCTAATTGATCGCTTTCTTTTGCCGTGATATGAACTACTGCTGGAGTAGATACAGCTGCTGCTTCCACAAAATCAGTAGGGGTGTTCGTTGGGTTATTGGTAAAGATTGCTTTCGGGCTTTGATTCATCTCAGTTGTTACAGTTTTTTGTGTATCCAACTTATATGAAAAAGCTCCATAAGCTATCATGCCCCCTAGAGTTCCTGCTAATAATATTGAAAGAAATTGCTTCATATATCTTCTCGATTTATTTACAACTTAAACGTGCTTAAAATCAAGTAGTTACATCCTCTAAAAGTCTTTAACAATTTATTAACTCACGGCTGCTATTCGTCCTTTTTAATGTCATCTACAGCATCGTTAAGGTCATCGGTTGCTTTCTTTAGTTCGTCGACAGAATCGGTCTTTTTGGCCTTTTTCTTTTCAACTTTTGGTTTCTCAGAACTTTTATTCTCTTGTTCGGTAAATGTAAAGCCTTTGGCATTTGTTCCGACATGAATAGTGTCACCAGCTCCAAATTCTCCAGATAAAAGTTTAGAAGAAAGGGGATTGACTAGTTCATTCTGTATAACCCTTTTCAATGGCCTCGCTCCAAACTGTGGTTCGTATCCAAGATCCGCTAAAAGATCCAGTGCAGAATCAGAAAGTTGAATTTTGATTTCTTGCTTGGCAAGATTTTTAGTCAATTTTTTCAGCAACAACTTAGCAATTTGTTTAATCTCATCTTTCGACAATGGCAAGAACATAATTTTGTCGTCAATTCTATTCAAGAACTCAGGACGTAGCTGCTCCTTTAAAAATTCGAAAACTTCCAATCGGGTTGTTTCGATGATGTCTGCTCTGTGATCTTCTCCCAATGCATCTAAATCTTCGAAATTCTCGAGGATTGTTTCTGCTCCCATGTTGGAAGTCATAATGATGATTGTGTTTTTGAAATTAGCTTCTCGACCTTTATTATCAGTCAGTCTTCCATCATCAAGGACTTGTAGTAAGATATTAAAAGTATCAGGGTGAGCCTTTTCAATTTCATCCAATAAGATTATTGAATAAGGTCTTCTACGCACCGCTTCCGTAAGTTGACCACCTTCATCATAACCAACATATCCTGGAGGGGCACCGACCAATCTACTTACAGAATGTTTTTCTTGATATTCACTCATATCAATTCGTGTGATGGCAGTCTTATCGTCAAAAAGTACTTCTGCCAATATTTTTGCCAATTCCGTTTTACCCACACCTGTTGGACCAAGAAAAATGAATGAACCAATTGGTCTATTTGGATCTCCTAGGCCTGCACGGCTTCTTCTCACCGCATCAGAGACTGCACTTACTGCCTTATGTTGGCCGATCAAGCCTTTGCCAATTTCCTCTTCTAGATTGAGCAATCTATCCTTGTCGCTCTTCATCATTTTTGTAACAGGGATACCTGTCCATCTAGCTACCACACCCGCAATATCATCTCGAGTAACTTCTTCATTGGTAAATCTACTTTCAGCCGATAACTTATCAAGTTCTTTTTCTGCTATTACCAATTCTTCTTCTTTTGCCTTGATATCGCCATATCGTATTTTAGCTACCTTCTCAAAATCGCTTTCTCTCTCTGCCACCTCAGCATCATGCTCTAATTCTTCAATTTGCTTTTTGATCGCTTGGATGTTGTCCACAATTTTCTTTTCACCTAACCAAGCTGCTTTAATCGAATCTAGTTTTTCTTGTGCATTGGCGATCTGCTCATTAATAACTTTCAATTTCTTTTTATCATCTTCTCTCTTAATCGCTTCTCGTTCGGTTTCTAGCTGTCTAACCTTACGGTCTATCTCGTCGACTTCTTCTGGAACAGAATCTAACTCTAGTCTTAGTTTCGCCGCAGCCTCATCTATTAGGTCTAGAGCCTTATCCGGTAGTGCTCTATCTGTGATGTATCTATGTGATAATTCAGCAGCAGCAACCAATGCCTCGTCAAGGATTTCAATTTTGTGATAAACTTCATATTTATCTTGCACTCCTCTTAGAATTGATACCGTATCCTCAACGCTAGGCTCATCGATATAAACTGTCTGGAATCTTCTTACCAAGGCTTTGTCACCTTCAAAATACTTCTGATATTCATCAAGTGTTGTGGCACCAACTGTTCTTATTTCTCCTCTTGCCAATGCTGGTTTCAAAATATTTGCAGCATCCATCGCACCATTTCCTCCACCTGCACCAATCAAGGTATGAATCTCATCA
>CALHKJ010000323.1 GCA_938033975.1 uncultured Saprospiraceae bacterium
CACCCTCATTAATCATATTCAGATTTTGCCACTTATCAGAGACCTTAGTAGTGAAATATATTTCTAATACTGGATCTACCACTTCTTTTGCACAAGAGCTAAAGAATACAAGCCCTACAGCGATTAGAGTTATAATTTTAAGTTTCATTTTTCTAGTTTTATTCGTTCAGTATGACTCTCAATTATATTGTCGAAACTGAAGACATAAAGGTTAGAAGAAATGTTGGATTATTTTGTGAGGGCTTGAAAGTCTCTTGCGCATATTACTGTTTTAAGGGGTTTGAGCCCTTGTGTTGCTGGTCTTTTTGACTGGACAAGGGGCTTAAAATCCAATATCGTTTAGTTAAAATAAAACTCTTAACAAAAGGATATTGGTCTACTGACCACTTGGCCCTACCTTTTTAATCCCTTGGATCAAATGAAGGGATAGAAAATAAATTTCCTATCCCTCTTAAACCAAACCAATATATTTTAAGAAAAACCCCACTTATTGAAAGTGAGGTTTTGCAAGGTCTGTAAAATAGAAAACACATTGAAAGTTGTGTAAACTATAGGGTGCTATAATAAACCATAGAATTCATGAAAATCTATTACTCAATCTTTGGAAGTCATAGGGGTTTATTATTAAGCACATAACTATTATTAAGCACGTAGTTTATAAAGAATATTTTGGAAGAAAAACAGTTTCTAGAGTTACTGGAGGCATGTCCCATTTCTTATAGGTAGTTCTATAGGTGCCTTCAAGTTTCAAAAGTTTTTTTTGAGCCCTTATAAGGTCGGCTTTTGTAGATAACTCATCATCTATGATTGAAATGATTTGATCATTTTCGCTATTAATCTTTTTTCTATATGAGAAAAAAGATTCCTTCATGAGTGCAATGTTTTGGTCTTCAATAAAGTATTTCATCTAATTATTTTGAGATTCAAGTTTTAATAATTCCTCCAACTCAGTTACTATTTTTTTATTTAGCGAGTAATTAATTGAATTATTAATTTTTTCAAGTTCAACGATGCCAACCCTATATAAAATTTGGATATGTTGTTCTAAAATGACTGGCTCTATGTTTAGCTTGTTTGAAATATAATTTAAAGTCAAACTTTCATTCCGATTTTGAGCCAAAAGGTAGATAATGAGTTTCCTCATTTTGTGATTTAATGCACGTATGACCAGCGTGATTTCTCTTAAGTTTAAATCCTCAAACCATTTTTTTGGTGGAATTATACCCTTACTATTTGTTAGGCTGTCTTCTTTAGCGTAAGTTTTTACAATATTCATCTCCACCTTTGTGGTTGATTGTCTAAGGGATTGGCCATGATTGTTGTTGGAAGCTAAGTTGTTTTTACTCATCGATTTTGGGATTTAATGTTGTTTTTGAAGATTGAATGGGATCAATTTTTTTAGATCACTAGTTCTTTTTTTATTTGTTTTGATTGATTAGAATCTTCCACACAAATAATTAACAATCCATCTGCTAATCTTTCTAAATATGAAAGCAATGATATTTCTTTTTCATTTTCTAAGTTGGTCTTACTCAATTGACGATATACATTTTGAACTATGATTAAAGCATCTTTTTCTGATGAAATTTTTGGATACACATAATTGAAAATATGATCATGAGTTTTTGCATAGACACGACTCATGTTATAATTATCATTGGACTTTTTTAATTGTTCAAATAAATATTCTAAACTAAAGTTGTCTATGACAATATTGTTTTGATCTGATTTCATCTGAAGTTTTGTTTTCTATCTAATAATCATGATTACCAGTGTAATTACAAATACAAATATTGTATATATATAAGACTTATATAATAGGGAGATTACTGAAATTTGACTACGTATATTTTAGTATTTATCACCTAGTATTTTCCCTATTGCGTCTAAGTGCTAGCACTAGTTTCCTCTAAGTAATGTCCCTTAGTTTATGTAGATTTATAAGGATTTTTAACAGATTACGCCCAATTATTTCAAAAAATAGATTTTGACTTTTATCGGTATACACTAATTCGGAATAGCCGATTTTTAAAATGTTTATTAAATCGGGATTGTAGAATAAAGGACTTATATTAAAAAAATGAAACAAGAAGAAATCGTTCAATTAAATGCTGAGAAGGAAGCAATTCAAAATTGTGAGACCGAACCATTGCACAATATAGAGTACATACAGCCTTTTGGTTACTTACTTGGATTTGATATTAAGAATCGAGCGATTACGCATGTCTCAGAAAATTCATCTGAATGGTTCGGTAAACCAGCAAGCGAAATCTTAGGGTCAAGTTTGTCAGAATTGTTTCCTAGACAGCTTGTACACCAATGTAACAATACAATCTCTCATAGCACCATAGAGCGGCAACGAGAATTTGTAGGTTATGTAGAATCTAAAGATAAAACATGCGACATTTATGCCCACCTTAAAGATGATATTTTTATTCTAGAATTGCAGCCTGTTCTTCAGAACAATGGTACTAATCTAACTTTACTTGATGGAGTTCACCGTATCATACGTAGAATTGAATTGATCACCAAGGAACAAGATTTATTGGAGCATGTAGTCGATGAATTGCGTGCTCTTTCTGGTTTTCATCGGGTAAAAGCATATAGATTTTTATCTGATGGTGCAGGTGAGGTAGCAGCAGAATCTAAAGAGCCTCAGGTTCAATCTTATCTGGGATTACGATTTCCTGCGGTTGATATTCCAAATAGTGCACGTAGGCTTTATGAATCCACACCTATCAGGATTATTCCTTCAGTAACTGCTAGGCAGGTGCCAATAATAAAACTAAATAAAGAAGCAAAGCCTATTGATTTATCTTTATCATTATATAGGGGTTTGGTTAAGGTCCATAGTATATATTTAGAAAATATGGGTGTAGGTGCCTCTTTGAGTTTGCCTATAACGGTAAATGGAAAAATGTGGGGACTATTTGCTTTTCACCACATGGAAGAGAAGATGTTGTCCTCAGCCAAGATTGCAACTTTAGAATTATTAGGCTCCTCAATTTCAATGATCTTAAATGCAATTGTTAATAAGCAGAGGATCAATAATCTTGAGGAATGTACTCGACTTGCAGCTTCCTTATTTGTTCCTGATGATAGTGCACTTGGTTTTTCAGCCTATTGGGACACTGCAAGTTCAGAATTGGCGACAATAATTAATTGTGACGGAGTAGGTTTATTGAGTGAAGGTAGGTTTGATACTTATGGCCTTTGTCCACCTGAATCAGTTGTCAGACAATTGTGTACCCACCTTGATGGGATGAATTTAGAAAACAATTTGAACGATATTCCTATAGCAATTGATTCAATAAATTCTAAATTTCCAAATGTCGATTGTGGAGAAATAGCAGGAGTCCTTGCGATACCTAAACCTGCTTTGTCATATAGGTATCTGCTTTATTTTAGAAAAAATGCAAGTACTGTTGTCAAATGGGCAGGTAATCCAGAAAAAGATCTTATAAAATTAAAAGATGGCTTTAGATTAAATCCAAGAGCTTCTTTTGAAGAATATAAAGATTCAAAGCAAGAATTTTCAGATCCTTTTAGCTTAGAAGAAATTGTAGTTGCTGAATCATTACAAAATTCAATTTCGAGGATGATGTCAACTGTGACAGTGCAAAATCAACATCGTGAGCGTCTTGGTTTGGTTATACGTGAATTGAATCACCGAGTTAGAAATATGCTATCATTAGTAGGTTCTATTATTACTCAATCGAAAAGTTCTTCTCATAATATTTTGGACTTTATTGAGGCATTGGAGTTTAGACTTCAGGCCTTATCGGAGACTCAAAAACTTCTCACAGAGTATGATTGGAAGGAAGTAAGTATCCATGAACTTTTTACACGTTCATTGGTTCCTTTTCAAAACTTTTTAGGGACTAGGCTTGCATTAAATGGAGATGAAATATTTCTTCCGCCTTCTCTTTCTTCTTTGCTTGCTTTGATTATGAATGAATTAGCATCTAATGCATTAAAATATGGAGCCCTGTCAAATGACCACGGTCGAATTTCAGTTTACTGGAAATATGAAAAAGAAATTTTGGAAATAAATTGGATTGAGGTAAATGGACCTCCTGTGAAAAAACCGACAAGACATGGTTTTGGGACAACCTTAATAAATGAAGCCTTGAGTTATGAGTTTGGTGCGGATTGCCGACTTAATTTTCCTCCAGAAGGTGTACAAGGAAAATTTTCTATTCCTTTGAAAGGGATAAAAGTCAATTCAAATGATAAAGATATTGAATCTCTACAAGCAATGAACACTCTTGAATTCACTGCTTTAGTTCTTGAAGATGATTATATTATTGCCAAAGAAATGTCAAGACTTCTTGAGGATATAGGAGCCTCAAAAGTTGACACTGTCCCGTCTATAGAATCTGCGATTGATTGTATAGAGAAGTTTACTTATGATATTGCTTTTTTGGATGCAAATATTCGCGGAGAATTTAGTGGTAAGGTGGCACAAGTTCTAGAAGAAAAAGGAATCCCTTTTGCATTTGCGACAGGATACGGGAGTAAAGATCAAGAATTAGTTAATACTTCTTGTCTTATAGTTTTGTCTAAACCCGTTAGTAAAGCTAAATTGCAGTCTGTAATTAAATTAGCAAAAATTTCAGGTATTAAAAATTTTAATATTTAATGAAATACTCCATTTTGATTTTTGAAGATGATATGGATCTGGCCACACAATGGGCTACCTCACTAAGAGAAAGAGGTATGGATGTGGATCACGCAATGTCTGTAGACGAGGCAGTAGAATATTGTAACCAAAAACAATATGACGCTCTTGTGATTGATGTTTTTGTTGAAGATGAAGAAGGAAATTTTCTGCCAAAAGCAGGATATACTCTATTGAGCTATCTGCGAAATACCAGTTTGGAAAAAGTTCCTAAATGGAGTGGAGAGGTCCCAGTATTATCTGTTACTGGTTCGCAAGTAATCATGGGATATGATATTCTTGATTATGCAAAATCTCTAGGAGCGAATGCAACTCTAAGAAAACCATTCTCGACAGAAGAGCTATATTTGAGAATAGTAGAGATTATCAAATATCCCTCCCGGGATGATATCTAAATTAATTTAATGGATAACGTACTCCAAGCCCTTAGACTCAGAACCAAAGAAATGCACATGTCACTTCATGAACATCCACTATTGGTGTCCTGTCAAAAAGGTGAAATGAATAGAGTAGAATATGTACAATTATTAAAAGCCTTTTACAGTCCATGGAAACTAATTACCCCGGCAATCTCTTCATTTCCAATTGATTCTTTGAAGGAAAATCTTAAACAAAGATCTGAGGCAATCAGAAACGATCTGTTAGCATTAGAAATTTCTGTTGATAGTAAAGACAAATCCAAAAATGAAGACTACACCCCAGGAGAACTGTTAGGAATCTCTTATGTTATCATAGGATCAAGTATGGGTGCATCAGTATTAAGTGAAAATATAAAAAAATCACTGGGAATAAATATTCCTGTTTCGTATTTGTCAATGTCTCCTAAATTGGCTGGTTGGCCGACTCTCTCTTCTGCTTTAAGAGAACTAAAACATGAAGACTATCCAAAAGCAAGTGAGGCTGCAGTAAAAATATTCAAACTTATCGATGCAGAATTGACCAATTAGTAGAGTAGTCATTTTTGTTTACTGTAATAAGAATGATAAAAATTTAGTTTGGAAATTATAAAAGCCCCATCAATTGATGGGGCTTTAAATTAGAGAGAATCGGTATTAGAATGATCGATATTGGATACACACAAGGGATAGGGTTTGGTAGGTTGTATAGGTTCAAGATACATCTACCGGGTTCTAAATTCAATCTCAGTTGAATGTAAAAAAAATTTATATATCAAAATCTACAAGGTTGATTTATTGATTTGCAAGTATTTTAATGATTGGGCACTTCGCACTCCCATTAGTAAATAAGAAAGTTGATTAAGTCTATTTTCGTTTAATGAATAGTGAATAAATTTTCCTCTTTTATTGGTTTGTACTATACCAGCTTTTCTTAATACTCCTAAATGTTGCGACACCACACTTTGAGGTAATCTTAGTTTCACATATATTTCTGTGACTGTCATTTGTCCATTTTGCTCTAAGGCAAACATAATTGACTTTCTCAATTTGTGATTTACAGCGCGTATGACTAATATCGTTTGTCTTAAGGTAGCACCATCTAATAACTGGTCAATATTATCGTAGCTATTTGACTTACCTCTGTTTATTGATACCGTCTGAGGTGAGTGTGCTGAGGTTGAGCTATTTATTGCTTTATGCACATCAAGATAACTTGTTTTTAGCTGTTCATTTGATCTATGATTTAATCTAACGGCGTTTGTAGTGTTTTGCATTCTCATTTTGTATGGTTAGGTTAGTATTTGTTTGGTTGCTTATTACAAATACAAATATGTCATATATAATTTATTTATATATGAGTACATGTACTGAAAAGTTGTAAGGTATTTTAGTAATTTTCAATTAGGTGAATAACCCGATGTTGCGTAAGTGTAATCTAATATTGTAATCAGTATATACACTTACGAGGCCCTAAATACAGTAGATTCAGAGATATTTAACAGCAGACTTGTTAAATGTGATTTTTATGATTGGGATAAAGCTTAATCAAATTGGGTGTTGATTAAGCATTTTTACGGGAGCTTTGAAGTGAGGTGTAGCGGGCAATTATTTTAGGATGCTGAAGAAATTTTTGACGAAACTATGTTGTTTTCGAGAGCATATCTGACAAGTCCAATGCTATTTTTAACATCCAACTTGCTGATCATATTCCTCTTGTGAGATTCAACTGTCCTAGGACTAATAAATAAAGTTTCGGATATCTCTTGGTTAGACATTTCTTCAACAACAAGCTTGAGTATTTCTATTTCACGATCTGTGAGTATGTTATTAGAGTCCGAAGCTGAACTTCCATTATTAGGTTGCTTAACTCGTTGAATCAAACTTCTCATCACAGTTTCATTATAGTAATATTGTCCTGCAACTACTTTTTCAATAGCCTTTTTTAATTCTTCTACTCCTGCATCTTTGAGAAGATAACCTTTGGCTCCATTCTCAATCATTTGAATAATATATTCTTCTTCGTGGTGCATTGACAATCCAAGAATGAGTAGATTCTCATTTTGACTTAAGAGTTTGTTTGTCAAATCAATTCCGTTTTCTTCACCTAATGAAATATCCATTAGTAAAACATCCGGGGGATTAGAGTTTAATTTGTCAAGAGTTGCTTTACTGTCTTCAGCAGTCCAGAGTACTTGGTAACCTTCTGTAGCATTCAGAATATATGCAATGCCATCTCTGAACATCTTGTGATCATCAACTATAGCTATTTTAATCATGGTTGTGTGTCAGGCTTTAATCTTATAAATGGGATTTTAATTAGGGCTTTAAACCCTTTATGTTTTGCAGTTGTTATTTTGAGTTCGCCATTCAAAGATGCCAAACGATTTTTTATGTTATATAGACCAATTCCATTACTTTTCTCAGATTTCGAGCTTCCTTTCCCGTCATCACTGACTTCTAGGACTATGAGTTTGTCTATAATCTTGAGTCTAATTTTTATTTCTTTACATTCAGCATGTTTTATAGAATTGTTGATTAGCTCTTGTATTATTCTATAAATGTTCAATGCATAGTTGTATTCTATGTCCTTATCTGATAAATCATTTTCAAAATGTACATAGATAGACTGTGATTGGTTGACTCTTCTGATTAGTGTAGTTACTGCTGTGATAAGACCAAAATCCACAAGGGTGCTTGGCATAAGATCATGAGATAAACTACGAAGGTCTGATGCGATATCTGATATCATGTGACTGATTCTCGAGATATCAGCTTTTAGTTCATTAGTCTCTATCTTACTATTGAGAAAGTCTAAGTGTAATCTAACTGTAGAAATTGCTTGTCCAATTCCATCATGAATTTCTCGAGAAATTCTTCTCTTTTCATTTTCTTGACCAATTAGAAGTGACTGCGTGGCTCTGTCAAGTGCCTGACTTGTTATAGTATTGTCTGTGATATTAATGATGTATGAATCACCAATAACACGACCTTCAATATTTAGAAATTTGTCTTCAATTTTAATGTCTTGAATCGAAATATTCTTCCATCCATTTTTGACAAAAGAATATAGTCGATTAAGCACCTGCATATTATCTATGTAATCTGTGAGACGTTGACCTTGAAGAGAGTCGTTCTCATCGATTGAAAGGTATGTCTTGGCTTTGGGGTTGATTTTTAGGATTTTGCAGTTGTGGTCCGTCCTTATGAAACCTACCGGTATGTGTTGTAGTATATCTATTTTGCTATCTGTCTGCACCTCATCTTAGAGTTAGATTATTTATGAAGCTAATATATATAAAATATAAATATATATACAAATGATATATCAAAAATTTATAATATGATATCTAAAATTATCGCTTATTTGGCTCATGAGCAGATTTTATGGGAAAAGCCATTAATTTAAGTGACAAAATGTTAAATGTACGTCATATCTTAAGTGCACACACGTACATTAGTTGGGTATTTACCCTTAGATAATGTCAAAAAATTCAATGAAAACTTCAAAAAATAAAAGTTCCGGAAACTTTTATGTTGTAGGTATAGGTACTTCAGCTGGTGGACTTAAGGCTTTACAGTCTTTTTTTAAGAATTGTCCAGATAACTCAGGCATGGCCTTTGTCGTAGTTCAGCATTTATCCCCTGATTATAAGAGTTTAATGCCTGAACTACTTGCCAAGCATACAAATATGCCTGTTGCCGAGGCTGAAGATCAAATTAAGGTAGTTCCAAATAATGTTTATCTGATTCCAGGAAAGAAAAACATTACCATCGAAGGAGGAAGACTAATCCTTGAAAATAGACCACCTACCAAACAATTAAATTTTTCAATTGATATATTTCTTGAGTCACTTGCCCTAGAAATGGGACACTTAGCTATTGGTGTCATTTTGTCTGGATCAGGCTCTGATGGAACGAAAGGAGCAAAAGCAATTAAAGAGGCTGGTGGAGCGGTCTTTACACAAACACCAGAGTCTAGTGGATTTGATGGCATGCCTCGTTCTGTTATTTCACACAATTTGGCAGATTATATTCTCCATGCTCAGGATATCATTGGAGAGATCATTCAGTATGTAAAGAATCCTCAATTTAATTATCTGATCTCCGGAACGGATCTCAGTCATAAGATGGAGTCCATAAATCGGATAATAAAAGTTGTAAAGGATAATACAGATATTGATTTTATGGGCTATAAGATGCCTACTATATTAAGAAGGACTGCCAAACGAATCAATATCAAGAAATGTCTTACCATAGAAGAATATATTGATTTACTATATAAAGACAAAGGTGAAGCTTCGGCTTTGGCTCAAGAATATTTGATTGGTGTTACGACATTTTTTAGAAATCCAGTTGTATTTGATTATCTAAAAGAATCGGTAATTCCATCAATTGTAGAAACTGCATTGGAGGAAGAACGAGATATCAAGATGTGGGTCATTGCTTGTTCTACAGGAGAAGAGGTCTATTCTTTAGGAATACTTTTAGAAGAGTACTTAAAGAAAATTGACAAACCAATTAACTATAAAATTTATGCAACAGATATTGACGAGGATGCAATATACAAGGCATCTAAAGGGACCTACAGCGCAACTGATGTAAAAAGTATCGATCGCGATTTATTGTTGAAGTATTTTGAAAGCACACCTGATGGTTATAAAATCTCCCTTGAAATTAGGCAGAAGGTTATTTTTTCGAAGCACAATGTAGTTTATAATCCACCTTTCAGTAAGATGGATTTTGTTAGTTGTCGGAATCTGTTAATATATTTTGATACAGACAATAAAACGAAGACAATGAACTCGATTAAATATTCTTTGAATCCAGAAGGATATTTGTTGTTGGGAGATTCCGAAACTCCTGGTGTTTTTGATAAGTCTTTTATTGCAATCAATACAAAATTTAGAGTGTATAAGAATAAAGGAATTTCCACCTTTATTCCATCGGATTTAAAAAATTGGACGCTTGATAAAAATATTAAGACTCAGGCGAAAGGAAGGAGAAAGGTTATTTCAATTGACGAGATTGTAAATAAGGCTTTTCACAACAAGATATTAGATGAGTTCAAATGTGCATGTATTTGCATAAATGAGAACCTTGATATAATTCATGCAGTAGGTAAACTTAAGAGATATATTAATATTCCTGATGAAGGATTTAGCAATAGTATATCAAAAATTTTACCTGACAATGTACTAATTCCTATCCAATCAGGAATTCGAAAACTTGAGAGAGAAAAGGTAAATGATGTTGTTAAAAATGTCAGGATTGAATTAGATGATAAACAAGTTTTATTAAAAGTACAGATAGAGCAAATTTCACTTGAAAATTATTTTACAAGTACTTATCTAATTACTTTTTTAGAGGTAGGATCAACACCTATTCCAAAAGGAATTAGTACGAAAGATTCGGGGCTATCAATAGAAGAAATTAGGATTCTAAAAGAAGCGCTAAAGGAAACTAAAGAAAATTTGCAACTTACCATTG
Organism: uncultured Saprospiraceae bacterium; assembly: GCA_938033975.1. Classification (GTDB taxonomy): domain Bacteria; phylum Bacteroidota; class Bacteroidia; order Chitinophagales; family Saprospiraceae; genus JAHDBF01. The sequence goes on from CALHKJ010000323.1 coordinate 10,567, forward strand.
AAGAACTTGAAACTTCAAATGAAGAAATGCAGGCTACCAATGAAGAGTTACTTGCTGCAAATGAAGAATTACAAAGTACCAACGAAGAGTTACAATCAGTAAACGAAGAATTGCATACTGTAAATGCCGAACTTCAAGAAAAAAATACCACCTTATTGGAGGTTAACAGTGATATCGAAAATCTATTTTCTAATGTTCAGATTGGTACCCTTTTCCTTGATGATGAGAACAAAATAAGAAGCTATACACCAAAAATATATGATCATTTTAATTTCAGAGAAGGAGATGTAGGAAGATCTATCTCTTTGTATTCTGGCGCCTCAATCTTGGGTTCCGATCTGGCCAAGTATGCCAAAGAGGTTAAAAGAACTGGAATAAAAAAACAGCTTGAGGTTCAACATCCTAATGGCTCATGGTATTGGATTGAAGTTTTCCCTTATTTGGATTCAACAAAAAAGATAAAAGGAGCAACTGTCAATTTCATCAATATTAATAAACTGCGAACGCAATCAGATGAAATTCAAAGGTTGTATCAATTTCTGAATAAGCTTACTGACAACTCTCCAGCTCTAATTAGTATATATGACTTTGAGGAAAAGAAACGAGTATTTGTTCAAGGTAATCCAGAAGGACTATTTGGAATATCAAAGCAACAAATTTTGGATGGTTATGATTTAGATGAGATTTTTGTTGGTGAGGATTCAGAATCACTAAATTCTCATTTCGAAAAATTATTGAAGTCAAAAGGAGAGCATGTTGTATCTAAGTTTTTAACCAGACACATTGGTTCAGGAGATAAATCCGCTTTCCGACGCACATTAGGTATTCCGGATACTGCGTTTATCGTTGGGCATTTAGGAAGGCTAACCAAGGAGAAAAACATACCATTCTTGATGCGTGCTGTGGCTGAATTTATAAAACATGCAGATCCAAATCTGGATATTCGCATGGTTATTTTTGGGGATGGACCAGTCCGCGCTGAAATCAGTGCGTTTTTCGAAAATCAAGGT
>CALHKJ010000324.1 GCA_938033975.1 uncultured Saprospiraceae bacterium
GAAGGTAGTTTTTCCTGATACCGTGTAGACGTCATTGCTTAAGGTCGTGACCAGTTTGTTAAAAGACTTGTTGCCCAATTCACCCCATGGTTTGTCAAGTGATAAACCAGTCTTAGTTATTAAGAAATTCCACAACCTACTCGGAAGACCAAAAGCTTTTAATTTTTGTAAAGGTTTTTTGGGATTATCCTTACTTAATTTTTCCAGTTCATTGTAAATGAGGTCTTGGTTTTGTATATCAACCCAATTGAGATGAGCTTTGAAACTGTATTCTTTTTCTTGAAGCTCTCTGGCACCAAAAGCTGATAGCAATAAAATCGCTGGGCCGCTCATGCCCCAGTGAGTGATCATCAATGGACCTTGAGATTTTAGTTTTGAGCCTTGGATTTTTACTGAAACCGACTTGAGTGCAACACCCATCAATTCGATTACTTTTTCGCCTGGCATATTGAAGGTAAATAACGAAGGGACAGGTTCTTCAATTTTGTGACCAAGTTTCTCCAGCCATTCAAAGCCACGCCTCTTTGGTGAGCCACCAGTAGCTACAATGACCTTATCGAATATCTTAGAAGAGTCATCTGAAAGCGTACATTTTAACTGTTGTCCTTCCTCTTCAATTTTAGTAACTGCCTTTTTGATTTCTAAATTGATCTTTAATTTTTCTAGCTCTGACATGAAGCAATTAATGATGCTTTCTGATTTATTAGAAACTGGAAATACTCTGCCATCTTCTTGTGTGAAAAGCGGTACATCTCTGCTTTCGAACCATTGTTGTATATCTGGAGTATTAAAAACTTTGAGTAGTTTTTTCATTTGTTTGGAGCCGCGAGGGTAGGCGGCTGCCAGTTCTTTGATGGAGCTTGAGCTGTTGGTTACATTGCATCTGCCACCTCCAGAAATTTTCACCTTTGATAGGGTCTTATTTGCCTTTTCAAAGAGTGTAACTTCCGACTCTGGAAAATTTTCTTTTGCATTGATTGCGGAAAAAAATCCCGCTGCACCTCCACCAATAACTGCTACTTTCATTGTGGCGGAAATATAGTTGAATGCTTTTGATTACAAAAGAGGATCTAGTAAAACTTTGCGTATAAGTGTAAATCAGTTTATGGGTTGCAGCCCGACAACAAAGTTTCGAATATTGCTCCAAGTTGGGTTTCAAATCCTTGGTCTAGTTGAATACAATTGCCTGCATTGTATTTGATGTCTGCACCATTCGAAATTAAGTTTGATGCACTAATGTTCTGGCTTGTTAAAATCTCTGCAATATCACCACTTTGAAAATCATCAGTTGGGCTCGATAAATTAGTATTTTGTTGGCAAGCTCCAAATTTGACAATATAAACATCAGATGAGGCGGCTTGGCTTGTCATATTGAATACTCCAGCTCCTGGATTAAAATCTATTGTTTCCCTAAAAATACCTGATGCATATAGATCATTGTTTTGGTCAACATGAATTGTCTCACCACTGTCATATAAGCTAGCTCCATAATGGAATACATCTTGATATTCTCCGTTGCTATTCAATTTTAATATAAAGCCATCATTATTTCCCAACGAAACTAAATTATGTACTTGTATGCTTTCATCAAAGTCTACGGTTTCTCTAAATCTACCTGTCATAAAAACTATTCCATTATTGTCTATGAGAATTTCATTTCCAGTGTCGTAGCTAGTGGAGCCATAGGTATTTACCCAAACTAAATTACCTTGAGCATCTAATTTTTGTATGAAGATATCTGACTCGCCATTCGAATTCTTGAAAAGTGTATTTGGTCCAGGATCAAAATCTACATTGCCATAAAATATACCAGTAGAATAAACATTATCAAATTCATCGACAGCTATATCAAAGGCACTATCATTTGAAGTATTTCCTTCAGCTGATGTAGCCCACAAGAAATCACCATTTAGGTCTAATTTTGAAACAAAGATATCTAAGGTACCTGCAGTTGATAAATTAAAAACACCTGGTCCAGGATCAAAATCAACTGTGTTTCTGAAATCACCGTTCAAATAAATTCCTGAATTTGTAATTTCAACATTGTAAGCTTTATCAAAAGCTGGCCCTCCAAAACTTTTGGCCCACTGATAATTTCCATTTAAATCTAATTTTAGCAAAAACGCATCATCGAATCCTTGAGAACTTAAATTTGCGACTCCAGGTCCAGGATCAAAATCTATGGTATTGGTAAACCATCCTGTAATATAAATATTCGAATTATCGCCGATAACAATATCCTTTCCAACTGAACCATTGATATTTCCAAATTGTAAAGCCCAAATAAAATTGCCATTTGCATCTAACTTTAGAATGTAAATATCCCAAAACCCGTTTGGAGTCATATTGAAGACTGCAGGACCTGGGTCGAAATCTGCAGTTCCTGAAAATTGACCAACAACAAAAATGTCACCATTAGGATCTTCTATAATGGATTCTGCTTTATTAAATTTTGTGCTCTCAATTGTATTTGTCCAAAGATAATTGCCTTGACTGTCCAGGGATTGTATGAAACTATTAGACGAGCCAATTGGGGAATAATTGTCAATGCCAGGACCTGGGTCGAAATCTGTTGTGCTATTAAAACTTCCACATGATATCACATTGCCACTTGCAGTGGTTGTAAGTGTTGTGGGCACAATATTGGTAAGGTTGTTAGTCCCATCATAATTCACTGCCCATTCAAAATTTTGTGAGTAGGCATGAACCTGTAGAATGAGCAATATCATTATTATTCTGATCCTCATAAAATAAATTTTCACGAAATTAATAGGGGCTAATTCTGATAAATATACTGTATATTCCAATTTAATCGAGTACTAAGAAGCTTTTTAATCAAAATCATGGATCAAGCAAAACAATACTGGCGAAAAAATCTGCGCTATCTCCTGATACTTTTAATCATCTGGTTTATAGTCTCATTTGGTGCAGGCATTTTGTTTGTTGATCAACTTAATGCCATCAAGATTGGTGGTTTTCCTCTGGGTTTTTGGTTTGCTCAACAAGGCTCTATATATGTGTTTGTTGTTTTGATATTTATTTATGTCAGTTTGATGAATAAACTGGATGTAGAATTTGACGTAAACGAAGATTAGGATGAGTATACAACTTTGGACATATATTTTAGTTGCGATTACTTTTGCCATGTATATTGGAATTGCACTCTGGTCGCGCGCAGGGAGTACAAAAGATTTTTATGTTGCAGGGGGTGGAGTGCATCCCATTGTAAACGGCATGGCGACAGCCGCTGACTGGATGAGTGCCGCATCCTTTATTTCTATGGCAGGGATTATTTCTTTCGCTGGATATGATGGCGCAGTATATCTCATGGGTTGGACAGGAGGATATGTTCTGCTTGCGCTTCTCTTAGCTCCGTACTTACGTAAATTTGGAAAGTTTACTGTACCAGATTTTATCGGAGATCGATACTATTCCAATTTTGCCAGAACGGTCGCGGTAGTATGTGCACTCATTGTTTCCTTTACCTATGTTGCTGGCCAGATGAGGGGAGTAGGAGTGGTTTTCTCACGATTTTTGGAAGTGTCTATTAATAATGGAGTATTCATCGGAATGGGTATTGTATTTTTTTATGCCGTGCTCGGAGGTATGAAAGGTATTACCTATACCCAGGTCGTCCAATATTGTGTTTTGATATTTGCTTTTATGGTGCCGGCTATTTTTATTTCCATTCAGATGACCAACAATCCAATTCCTCAACTGGGTTTTGGTGGTCAAGTATCTGAAGGGGGTTACCTACTTGATAAACTTAATGGCTTGCATGAACAGCTCGGTTTTGCCGCCTACACTTCTGGCCGGAAATCCACCTTGGATGTTTTTGCAATAACCCTAGCCTTGATGGCAGGGACAGCTGGCCTACCTCACGTGATTGTAAGATTCTTTACGGTGCCTAAGGTAAGAGATGCTAGAAAATCTGCAGGCTATGCACTTTTGTTTATAGCTATACTTTATACAACGGCGCCTGCCATTGCAGCCTTTGCAAGAACGAATTTGATTAATACAGTCAACGATAAGCAGTACTCAGAAATGCCTGCTTGGTTTTCAAATTGGGAAAAGACAGGTTTGCTGACCTATGAAGATAAAAATGGTGATGGAAAAATTCAGTACTATGATGACACCAATAAAACCTATGTAGCTGAATATGCTGAGCCGAATAATTGGAAGGGAAATGAGTTGGTCATAGATAGAGATATCATGGTGCTAGCCAATCCTGAAATTGCAAAATTGCCCAATTGGGTTGTTGCTCTGGTGGCGGCTGGTGGATTGGCGGCTGCATTATCTACAGCAGCTGGTTTGCTCTTGGTAATTTCAAGTTCGATTTCGCATGATCTACTTAAGATGCAATTCAAGCCAAATATGACAGATAAGGAAGAATTGATGTATGCAAGAATTGCGGCAGCAGTTGCGGTTTGTGTTGCAGGTTATTTTGGAATCAATCCTCCAGATTTTGTGGCCGCAGTAGTTGCTTTGGCTTTTGGTTTAGCAGCGTCTTCATTTTTTCCAGCCATTGTGTTGGGTGTTTTTGATAAGCGGATGAATAAGCAAGGAGCTGTCACTGGGATGATTGTTGGAATTTGCCTCATGACTTTTTATATCCTCAAATTTAAATTTGGAGTTTTTGATGGTGGTAAAGAAAGTGTGGCAGCTTTACAATCAGATTGGTGGTTTGGAATTTCGCCAGAAGGTTTTGGAATGATAGCGATGATTGTCAATCTTGTTTTTTCAATTGTAGTTTCAAGAATTACAGAAGCGCCACCAGAAAGTGTTCAAGAAATGGTAGAAGACATTCGGATACCGAAGGGAGCCGGAGCTGCAACTGGTCATTAGTGTTTGTTTCTTAAGAAAAGGCTAAAGCCTGTTAAATAAGTCAAAAGTGTACAATTTGGATTTTCAACTGAGTGGATTAATTTCTACCTTTAGAATAATCAAACAAAACAACTGATGCAAGATCAATTACAACAAATGGTAGAAACTGCCAAAGGCTATTCTGATACCAGAATTTTAAATACCATCACACAGGCCCACAATTTTTCAAAAGAAAAAGTAGAAGCGGCAAAAATTGTAGCACTAGAACGAGGACTTGTTTCCGAAGATGGTGTTTCCAATCTCACAGAAAAATTAGATTTAGTAAAAGATGCAACTCGCATGCTAGAAGATCATCTCTCAATTGATGAGGTGATGGCTAACTTTACGGCAAGGGGAGTTGAGCGTGCAGATGCGGAGTCTGCAATTCATCAAGCTTCAAAAGTTGCAGACCTAAATAGAAAAAAGGTAGTAGAAGAGGAAGAAAAAAAAGGCAGCCAATGGTGGTGGTGGATCTTTGTCGCCCTGTTTGTTATTAGAATGATTTTAAGAGCTGCAAATAACTAGAGATGAGAGAGGATATATTAGATGATGGAATCCATCTTCCCAAAGCAAGTAGTTTTGAGAATGCAAAAGAAATTCTCAGATTGAAAGGTGATTATGCAGAATTGCATAAAAAGGTAAAGCATGGAAGAAATGCAATTTATTGGTTGATAGGCTTACAAGCTTTAGGGTTTCTCATAGAAGGAGCTCAAACCAATTTTGAAATGATTGTGGTGGTTATTTATGCGGTAGTGATCGGAATATTAATTGCTGCTGCAGTCATTGCTCAAAAGAAACCAATGATTGGTTTTGCTATAGCAATTGGATTGCTGGTGATCATGCAAAT
>CALHKJ010000325.1 GCA_938033975.1 uncultured Saprospiraceae bacterium
GCTTTTGGACGAGCCTACTTCTGCCTTGGATGCACAAGCAGAGAACGAAGTAAGCCAGGCAATCAAGGATGCAATGGTCACTCGTACAGCGATTATCATCGCTCATCGATTTTCTACTATAAAGCATGCAGATAAAATTGTAGTTTTGGACCGTGGAAAGATAGTCCAAGTAGGAACGCATGAAACCCTATCAAAGACAGAAGGGTTTTATAAGAGTTACCTTGAGCTACAATCCTAGAACAAGCATAAACAATATAGATTGAAAAGACTGTTTTTCATATGGGCTCTTTTATTCATTGCTGATTCAGCAAAGGCTCAGACCAATCAATATTTCGTGCCTTATCCCAATGAAGGCGATACCACCTATTATTATGAGGTAGGTAATCCTGAGAACATCAGCTTTGAAATGTTTGAAAAACCTCAAGAATATATTTTCCAAAGATCTTTGACCCCTTGTTACATTTCCAACTACGCTTCTCCGCACAAAAATGGTACGTATATATGGAGACGAGGTATCCAAGAGTATTACTTCCAAGTGGATGGCATAAGCAAACGATTGGAATATGCTGTGGTAAAAGATGTGTTCAAAAATACTTGGGCAAGGATGGAGATCGAAGGACAGCCAGAGGTATTCAATGATATCTCTAGCATGCCTACTTATGTAAATATGGATAATAAGGGCAGCTACTCTTATCAAATAGAATATTTGGACGAGGAGCTGCAAGAAATTTTAAGAGGATCTGGTGCAACTGCCTTGTGGGTTAGTTTTGCATTAAACAATAAGTACGAGCGGCTTGGTACAACCAAGGTGATTTTGCCGCATGATCAGGTCAACTGTATGACCATCCAAAATACGGAGTTTTATATTCCAACGGGTTTTCAAATTTATGTGGATGGTGCATGGCAAAAAATTGGTGGCGATCTACAGATGCAAGTTTTGGATCAGTTTATTCCGGTAACGGTTCCCAAGATTCATTTTGTAGACAATGCACAGAAGAGAGAGGTGGGACAGCTCATCATTGACCCAACAGATAGAAATAAATTTGTCGGTGGATATTATATGTTTGATGAGGCCTTTGGCAATTTAAAAACCTGCAAAGAAGAGGGAGCCATATATTTATTTCCCAATCCATCTTATGGAGAGTTTCATATCAAAATGTTTGACTACCCTGAGGGAGAATACACTTTGAGAATATACAATATTATTGGCAAGGAGATTCGCTCAGAATCCTTGGTCATGGCAGACAACATGCTGGAGCATATTTATCTTCCAGGCATCAAGAAGGGAAGTTATATCTATGCGATAGAAGACCAATATGGTCATAGAATAGAGGCAAAGCGATTGATGATAATGGGGCTTTGATGCTTGTTCATTGTTTGCTATTTGACATACTTAATGAAGAAAAATCTTTTGATACTATTAATAGCCATTCCGCTCCTTTACCTCATCACTGGAGCTTACCTATGTCTTTGCATTGATCGTATTGCCTTTGTGCCAACTACCATGGACAAGGATCAACTTTATGAATTTGATTTTGATTTTACGGAAGGCTTTCTTGAGTTGAATAAAAAAGATTCTGTTTCTTATGTATATTCCAAAACACAGAAAGAATCCAAAGGACTGGTTTTGTTTTTTCATGGCAATTCTTCAGACCTCCGAAACTGGGGAAAGATGAGTGTTCAATTTCATCACAATGGATATGATGTTGTGATGGTAGACTATCCAGGTTTTGGAAAATCAAGTGGTAGACATACAGAACAAGCCTTGTATGATACGGCAGATAAATTGTATGAGTGGGCAAGCGAAAAGTACAGCGATGAAGAGATGGTTTTTGTGGGGAGATCTATTGGCACCGTTCCGACTTCCTATCTGGCAAGTAAGATAAAAGTAAAGCGAGTCATTCTGGAAACACCACTATCAAATATGGGTAGCTTGATAAAAACAAAATTTCGGTTCGCACCTATTTGTAGCAAACTCTATGATCGATTTGCAGTTGATAAAATGTTGCTCGAAAAGAAAAATGAAGTGCACCTGATCAGATCAGAATTTGATGAATTGATCATTCCAAAAAGCAGTGAGAGTGTTGTTCCATTGGGAGATAGTCATTTTGTCGTAAAAGGGGCGGAACATGGAAATCTTGGAAGTTTTGACTCATATAAAAAGAGATTAAGCGAATTATTATTAAATTAGGATAGCGAACAGATTCAAAGCTATGCCAACAATCCTTTATGTAAGCTTATTAGTCTTATCTATATATGTGGGAGTTACCCTGCTTATATATATATTCCAGCACTATTTTTTCTTTAGACCAGAAATCCTTCCCTCAAATTTTACTTATGACTACCCCTTTAATTTTGAAGAAAAGACCTTCGAAATGGAAGATGGTGGTTCGGTAAATGCTCTGCATTTTAAGGTGCCGAATAGTCGAGGTGTTGTGTATTACTTCAAAGGGAATTCTAGGAGTATCAAAGGTTGGGCAAAATTTTCTAGGGACTTTATGGGCAACGGCTATGATTTTTTCGTCATGGACTATAGAGGCTTTGGAAAATCGAAAGGAAAGAGAACAGAAGCTAAGTTGTATTCTGACAGTCAGCATATCTATAAGTACTTGATGGAGAGTTATGAGGAAAAAGATATCATCATCTATGGTCGATCGCTTGGCTCAGGTATCGCAGCAAGAATTGCTTCTTGGAACAATCCACGCATGTTGATTTTAGATTCTCCTTATTACAGTTTCCATCATCATGTGAAAAGATTTGCTTTTATACTTCCGCTAAAAATTATCTTGCGCTATCGCATCCGGACAGATCAGTTTATCAAAAATATCCAAGCGCCTATCCACATCATCCATGGAAACAAAGATCGCTTGATACCGCTTTACAATAGTTTGAATCTCAAAAAACTGAGACAAAACCATATCAAAATTACTGTCATCCACGGTGGTGGTCATAATAACTTACCTAGCTTTCCAGCTTATCACGAATTTATATACAAGCGTCTCAATGAGGCTGCAATCGACTGGGTGAAATCGAAGGCAGTATGAATTTTGAAAGAACATTTGATCTTCTTCAAATTGAAAAATTTTCTCGAGAAGACAGAAGTTTTTTACACAACAAGACTGGAAGCAATTACGAAACCTGGTCTGGAAAGAAGATAGTTAATCAATACCTTTCTTATTGTCAATATCTGCATAAGCAAAATCTTCAGCATGGAGAGATGGTCATCTTGATGCCAGAAAGTGCCTGCATAGAATGGTTGCTTTTTGATCTTGCCATACAGGCGATGGGTGGTGTGACTGTGATGGCACACGCTACCCTCTCTACCGAACAATTAGAAAAAATTTATTCGGAAACAGAAAGTAAATATTTTGTTTATCTGAATCCAGAATTTCCAGAAAAACACGAGCAAATTTTAGCCAATAAAAATGTGCTTGCTGTTGACAAGATTGCTAGCGAAAAGCCAATGTCTTTTGAGGCCTATGATGACATTTGCCGAAAGGTCAAAGAAAGCGATCTATCAACCATCATATATACGAGCGGAACAACGGGTATACCCAAAGGGGTGATGCTATCGCATTATAATATCATGAGTAATGTGCATGCGGTCACCTTGTTGTTGCCGATCAGGCAGGAGCACAGGGTCATGAGTTTTCTCCCCTACTCTCATATTTTTGAGCGCACTTCTATCTATTGTTTGCTAGCACTATGTTGCAATGTATATTTTATAGGGAGGCCACAGAATCTGCCAGATGCGCTTCCGCAAATTAGGCCACATTTCTTTACGGCGGTTCCTCGAATTTTGGAACGGATGTATGATCAGGTAGTGGCAGAATTTAAGTCGCGAAAGTGGTTGGGTAAAAAAGTATTTAGTTGGGCGAGTAAGGTATCTGAAAATTACAAACCGCATCAGTCCTTCAACCCGATTAAGTTTTTGCAAATACGATTTATCAGGTGGGTCCTGCTTGCGAAATTTAGAAAAAGATTGGGTGGTAACATCGAAGCCATCTTGGTCGGAGCGGCACACTTGCGACCAGAAATTGCGAAAGCATTCTATGCAGCAGGAATAAAAGTACGAGAAGGTTATGGGATGACAGAAACAGCGCCTGCCATCAGCATCAATCGCTTTGAGCCAGGCATGAATAGATTTGGCACCGTAGGTCTACCCCTTCCGAATGTCGAAGTTGACATCAAAGATCAGGACGAAAGTGGAGCTGGTGTCATCTGGGTGAAGGGGCCCAACATCATGCAGGGATATTATAAGCGGCCGGAAGAAACGAAGGCTGTGTTGACGGATGATGGTTGGTTGTCGACGGGAGATGTGGGAATTATGAAAGATGGTTTCCTAAGAATTACCGATCGTAAAAAAGATATTTTCAAAACCTCCTCAGGAAAATACATTGCACCTCAAGAATTGGAAAATTATTTTATCCAATCGGACTTTATTGAGAACATCATGATCATTGGTTTTCAAAAACCCTTTGTATCTGCCTTGATCTATCCGAACTTTACAGCCTTGCAACAATGGGCAAAGGAAAATAAAATACATTGGACCAGTCCGCAGTATATGGTGCTTAATATTAAGGTGCGGGAATGCATCGAAAAGGAGATTGCCATTTGGAATCAAGATCTACCCAAGCACAAACAGTTGAAAGGTTTTCATCTCATGCATGAACCATGGAGTATGGACTCAGGTCAATTGTCCAATACCTTGAAACCCATCAGAAAGAAGATACTGGCTGACTACGAAAAGGAGGTCAGCAATATCTATGCATAGACTTGGGACAACTTATGCTTCTACGTCGTAATACAATTTGTAAAACTTTCTACCCTGCTCATCAATACCTCGTGAGATTTTGGAACGATCACCATGCACATAGATATGGAAATTACGATCCAACTTAATCACCGACTTAAAAATCCTAGATTGCGATCGCACAGCGGGTTGAGAAATATCAAACTGATCAGGAAGCTCTACCGAACGCTGCTGCTCATATTCTCTTTTGTAGTTTTGAAATTCCAATCTACGATTGTCATCTTCAAAAAGGGAAGTTTCGTATTCTGCCTCATTGAAGCGATCAAGTGACTTAAAGTATTCTTGTGCTTTGTTTAGAATCTGTGCTTCATCCGCTTTGTCAACTTCCGCTTCCACCTTTAGTTTCTCATCGATGAATGCCTTGGTCGCCTGGATGGTATCTCTGGTAATGTGGAAGTTGTCTACCCTATTTCTCAATTTGATAAAGTCCGTTTTCCAATATGCTGCATCACCCTCTTTGGCCGTCTTGTCGATGAGGCAAACTTTGTATCCTTCTTCTTGTTCGGTGTTGAGAATCAGACAGCCCTTCTGCAATCTATTGATAGAAATTCCTTGATGCACTTGGATGTTATAATCCTCTGCATTCTTCAACAACTTTAAGAAAGAGTCCTTCTCTTCATTTTTGAAAATCCCGATTGCTGAAACCATTTCGTCCTCAATCAGCACATCATCAAAGTAGCAAACAAGCAAGTCTCCCGATTTGATTTTTGGATGATTGGATTTCATGTATAGATGATCCGCTATATTTTTGGAATGTTCATGAATGCTCAATGGATTATTAAATATCTCTCTTGCGATGTTTCCGATGGGATTCAATTCGAG
>CALHKJ010000326.1 GCA_938033975.1 uncultured Saprospiraceae bacterium
GTAGCTTGATCTTTAAATCTTGTTAAGCTTACATGATGCCAAGCCAGATCTGCAAGTGTGTTGACTGAATTTGGAAAACTATATAAGCTTCCCCCAATAATTAATAGAAATCCAGGACTAACATAAAAATCATTGTAGCTGATAATGAGTTCATTGTCCATTGAGGGATTGGCAAGACTAATGATATTATTACTGTTATTTAGTCCATCAAGTTTAATATTAAAAGCTATGGTAAAATCTTCCAATCCATCTACACTTTCTCCAGGTAAGAAAACTACGTCATCCGCATTATCACCCAATACGATTCCCGTTCCACATGAACTTTGAGTAAGGCTTGTGGTTGGAGTAGAGCGGCCATGAAATTTATTGCCACTCAGATCTCTTACGCCATCTACAAATGCCAACTCTAAGGATTTTGGACAATCAGGAGATGCATTTGGGTTGGGATAGCCAAAGGTGATATCTAGTGTCATTTCTTTTCCTTCCTGCTTTTGCTTGTCTCCACCACATGCTGGATACAATAGAAAAACGAGGTTGAGATGATCAACATTGGTATTTTGATTTCGTGTAATCGTGAGCAAAGGTTTATCTCCATTGGTGTCGGTAAAACAACTATTTGGTGGAACTGTATAAGAAACTACATTATTAATTCCTCCTAATGTTTCGCCATTGACGATCACATTTGCATTATTCACATTGATGGGTAATTCTAAAAAGTATTCACGTTCTATATTACTATCATTGCATATATCCAATCTTATATTTACAGGGTCATTCAAATTTTCCGTTTGCATATATTGATGAGTCACAGGGGATTGACTACAGAGCATGACATCCTCAGATCCCAGCTTGGGTTGGTCGATTCGATAGCCTGCTTCGTATGGGCAACTTGTCATTCCTCCTTCGTTTTCTTTAAATCGAAAAATGGGTGTTCCGTAGCTAGGATCTCTGAATACAGAGAGAGGGAAAATATCGGTTGCGTCATCATCAGAAAGTGTGTATGAAATTAAACGCGAGTTTGTTTCTGAATCTGTCGTAGTCATGCCCTCATTTATACTGAAAGTTACTTGGGCTCCTCCACTAACTTGATTTGCGCCAACTTCTGTCATTGCTGTAATAGCAGAATTCGCTTCAATGGCTACATTGACACTCAATGAGGTGACTTCTGAAGTTGTAATTTTTTCTGTGAATGTCTTATCAATTCCTCCTGAAAAACTATAATCGGGACCATACTGTTCTGTTGCATTTGCCTTATTGTCTTCATTTAAGCTTAGGACCTGTTGCCATACCTCAGCTTGGTTGAATGCTCTAGTTCTTAGCAACTGATCATAAGATTCGTCATTGGCAATGCTTAGTTGAAAATCAATATCATTTTTTATGGCTTGAGCAGTTAAAATGAAAGACGTTTCAAGTCCAGGTGTTTGATCTCTTGCAAAAGTTAGTCCAGCTGTCACCTTTGCAGAATCTATACCAACGATAGCAACCTCCTCAAAAATACCATATAACCATCTTTCATCATTCCCAATAAATATATCACTACCATCACCTATATAGCCAGATAAACTAGATGTATTAAATTCACTAATTACCTTTATGCATCTTTCTGAACTAAATTCGCTCAAGCGAGATTCACTAATATTTAAGCTAGTTTCTAAGGTAACAGAACTTTCATAGTCTACGGTTACACCTATGCCTGCAGAACCAGAAACCCCTGCCTTCCTAGAAAATGTGGACCCAAGACCCATGCTTTGTTCATAAGAAACACTTGTTTCTCGACATACCGTTTGACTTTCTTCAAAGGTGCTAAAGCTACCATCTCCAGGAGGATCATGAAGCACTAAATAGGGAATTTTAGGTAATTGCAATGTATCTAAAATGGGTACTTCAAGGCTTTTAAAACCTTCAACTACTATTGGCACTAGCGCTGACCAAACATCTGAGCTTTGTGGCGTACTTATTATTTCAATTACGCCATTTGCTGTAGCATCTAAATCTTGTAAATCAATAGGAATACTTTGTTTGTAAATTTGACAATTAGAGCCCATATTAATACTGAAACAAATAGCACCAAATTCCTTAAATCCAATCTGTTTGGTTACTTGACTTGCTGTTCCATAATCAGTGTGATATAAGACTTCGACCATAAAACTTTCTTGCCATGTTTGATTATTAAAGTTGGGGTTCGATGAAGGACCATTATATATGACTTCTGCGAGATCGGTATAAAGTGGGTGTGGATTTCTTTCAGCTTTTAACCAATCACTAAATGCGATGTCTCCGATCTCTAAATTATTGTCAGAATGAGGATATTCACTTGGTTCCGAAGAAACAGTCTCAACATATGTTATCTCATAAGAGCCATACTGATTACCTCCGATATAAACGGTAGGAACTTGAGAATACAATATGTGTCCTGAAAATAAAATAAGCGTGACTAGGCTTAATTGGTAAAGTCGGAGGTAGGTATAAATATTTGATTTCATGGGGTTTATTTTTAATTAATTGACAATTTGATCTAATACAAAATCTTTAGGTAATTAGACCTAGTCCAAAACCTTTCCGTACCAATTGTATTACATTTTTAGCCTTGAGTTTTTTAAACAAAGACTTTCGATGGGCCTTTATGGTAATTGTTGAGATATATAAAGTAGAAGCAGCTTCTTTGATAGAATATCCATTAGATAGCAAATTGAGTACTTGCATCTCTGGTTGTGAAACTTCAAATTTTGGAGTTAATAGTCCCATAGGTTTTGTAATGAAAAACCAATATGAAATAAGTACTCAGAAATTTCAAATTATAGTGGTGGACAAAGGGTGGACAAAGGGTGGACAGAGGGATTTCTCTTGGTTTTACTAGTAGAAAACTATTAGTTTTTTTTGACTTTTGACTTTTGACTTTTGACTTTTGACTTTTGATTCCCGACTCTCTGCTCCCGACTCCCGGCTCTCGACTCTCGATTCCTGATTCCCGACTCTCGACTCTCGATTCCCGACTCTCGGCTCTCGATTCCCGACTCTCGACTCTCGATTTTTGGCTCCCGGCTCCCTGCTTTCGGTTCTTGCTTCCCGCCTCCCAACTCAATTCCCAAGTGTAAGAAAGTAACTTGTCAGGTCCGTGCTCGAACTAATATCCATTTTTTTACGCATTCTGTTTCTGGTTTTCTTTACTGCGGCAACAGTGACATTGAGAAGACTGGAAATGTCTTTGGTAGATAGATTCATTTTCAACAAACTAGCCAATCTTATTTCACCTTTCGAAAAATCAGAATGTAATTCACTTAGTTTGTTATTGAAATTTGGATGAACGGATTCAAATAAATTTAGAAATTGTTGCCAGTCTTCATCAGACTGCATGTCTCGACTTATTTGTGCACTTAATTTCTCTATTCTGTTTTTTTCCTCACCTGTGATTTCCGTATTGATTTCTTTTAGATCCTTGTTTACAGTTTGCAGGAATTCGTTTTTACGACATAGCTGTAAAACTTTTGAGGTGAGCTGTTGGTTTTTGAAATCTAGTTCTTGACTTAATCTTTGATTTTTTAAATCTGTTACTTTTTGCTTTTCTTCTAAGATTAGCTTTTCTTTTTTACGTTTTTGAATCTGAAATAGAAGTAATAAGCTACCAAAGAAAAGAGTCAAGCCGAGGACTATCCATAGCCTTGTGTTTTTTACTTTTTCTAACTCAGAATTTTTTTGCATAATGGCAATTTCCCGATCTTTTTGTGCCTTTTGATATTTTTCCTCCAAGCCATGTATTTGTTCTGATTTTTCTAAGTTGTAAATACTATCATAAAGAATTTTGTGTTTTTTAAAATATTGTAAGGCCAATTTCTCTTGGTTTGTTTTTTCAAAGGCATTGGAAAGTGTTAATAGTGCATCACGTTCTTTCTCTAGGACCTCAGCTTCTTTAGCAAGAGTTACACTTCTTTTAGAATTTTTTATAGCTTCTTGGTTTTGACCTAAAGCAAGCTGGCATTTTGCGATGGTATTCAAGGCATCGCTTTCAGATCGTTTTTTTCCCGACACACGATTGATATCATTTGCCTGTTCGCAATAACTGATTCCCTTTTCATATTCTTCCATATTGTAATACAGGATCCCAAGATTTGCGTAAGCAATAGGTTTTACCCAAGAATGTGTACCATGCATGCTTAGGTCAAGCATCTTAAGATACCATTTTTCAGATTCGTTATAGTTCCCTTTGTTTTTGTTTAGAATACCAAAATCGTTCATGACCGCAATAATGCCAGACGTATCTTTCATCCCAACAAAGTGTGAGTATGCTTTATTGAAGTAGATCTCGGCCTTATCAAAATCTTTTTGCTTGTTATATATTATACCAATCCCTTGGGATGTTCTGCCATATATATAATGATCTTTGAACTGTTTTACATACTCGGAGGCTTTCAGATAGTATTCCATGGCTTTGTCATGGTTTCCTTCATTGTTTTTTATCACTCCGAGATAACGAATGGATTTCCCGATATTTAATGAATCATTTGTTTCTTCGGCCAAGTTTATGGCTTTATTGACCAAAGTTATTGCCTCTTGACGTACACCTAAATCTTCTTTTAACATCGACATGTATATATAAGATTCAATCACATCCTTAGTTTGGTCTAAGTTTAAGGCAACTGATAGAGCTTGTTCGTAATAGTTGTATGAATTCTCTAAGTCATAATAGCGATCACTCAATCTTGCCAAGAATTTCAGGCTTTCAAATTCTGATTTTTCATCCTTTTGCTCAATTGCTATATCCAAAGCAATTTTGGCAAAAGAGTCCGCCTTAGTTCTATTGTTTGAATAATGTCTACTTGAATCGAGGTAGACTTCAACTTGCTCTAATTGTGAGTATGAAATACTACTTATACATACACAGGCAAGGAGTAGTGAGAGTGAGAGAGAATTTTTCATGGGGTTATGAATTGTTATATGCAATGTATATAAAACCTACAAAAGATGCTCTCTTTTTGATATCAAGTTTGAATTATGTCATCCCCCTCTTATTTATCTTTCTTAAGGCTAAGTCACTGGGAGTCAGATCTATAAAGTAAGCTAAACCATACCGGTTTTCGATATGTCCCCCTTTTGTCACCCCATTTTGGAGTCAATTTTTGGTTTGGTCACCTTTTCGTCACCCTTAGTTTTTTGCTTCAAGGCAGTCTCTATCTGCATCTTTGTTTTGACGAAAATGATAAATCGTCATTGATATTTTTCAAAAAAAAATTAAAATAAATTGACATGAGAAATTATGTTTTTAAAAGTAGTTCAATTGTAGCTTTATTAGTTCTGTTATGTATGTCTTGTGCTAAAGATGAGATGCCAGCAAACTTGGATGAGGTGATTTCAAGAGGGGGTGGCTTTGATCCTCCTGAAGTGAATATGTCTACAACAGATTCAATGAGTTTTTTGGATGAGTCTGAAGATGGAACAACTTGGCAATGTGTAACAGAAACGGTTAGTATTCAAGATGGGGCAGGAGGTAATGGAGGTTATCCATTATTTTCTCCAAATGCAAGTGTCATTTATCCAGGTAATTTATTACAAGGCAATAGTCTTAATGATGCTACCCCGAAAGAAATTACAGTAGATAGAGCAGGTGGTGTTATATCTACAGACATTGTGGATGGTAATTTGCAATCTCAATATGAAATACCAAGCATCACGAAAGGAAATGTAACTGAAGCCATTAATGGCATTATAGCAGGATCGACCAGTATCGTACCAGCAAATTTTAGTGTCAATATTAAAAACATCCAGAGTAGAGAACAGTTTGCACTTGCCTTAGGATTGGAAGTCAACTCAACCTTTTTTGACATGGAAGGCAAATTGAATTATAGTAGTGATGTAGAAAGAAGTAGCTTCTTAGTAAGTCTAACACAAAGTTTTTATACAATGAGTTATGACAAGCCTACTTCACTTGATCAAATATTTGCACCTACTGTAACTGTAGACCAATTAGAAAAATTTGTGGGGCCCGGAAATCCTGCTACCTATATTTCTGACGTAACCTATGGTAGAATTTATTTTATGATGGTGAGCTCTACTTCAAGTAAAACAGAAATGTCTACAGCTTTAAATGCATCGTATCGAGGTTTGGAGGTTCAAGTAGATGGCAGTATAGAAGTTGATCATATGAAAGATTTGAAAGAATTGTCTATTTCAGTATTTGCATATGGAGGAGCTTCTGCGCCAACACTTGAAACAGTGGGAGTAACTGATCTTCAGAGATTAAATGGCCTTCTTGCCCAAGCTTCAGACGTTAGAGCTGGTAAAGCACTTTCATATGTGGTAAGAAGTGTTTTCGATAACCAAATTGTCAGTACACAATTGGCTACGACTTATGATGTTACGAATTGCACACCTACTGGAGCATTTGCACCACCTCCATACACTGAGCATTGGACAGGTGAGATTATTCCAAAATTTGGTCCTGTAGGAGCAGCCTTTTGTCCAAGTGGTACAGAGTTCTATTTAATCAATAAAGAAGGAGATCAGTTTTTGAAGAGTACGACGGGAAATATTGAAGGTCCATTCTCTATTCACGAATTAGGAAATCAAGATTGTCCATATGATAAGATTGGTGCCATTTGTAATATCAATGGTAATGAGAGTGGCTTTAATCCAACCATTCAATTTTTTAATGAAACGGGAACAAACTACCGTTACCTCGATTGGAATAGTCGAAATTATGTTCAAGGTCCTAATCATCCTGTCAGT
>CALHKJ010000327.1 GCA_938033975.1 uncultured Saprospiraceae bacterium
TAGGTACTTACAATAAAGGAGAAGGGAAACATGTCAAGTCTGCCATAAGAGCTGCACTTAAAGCTAAACCAAAATGGGAGAATACTCCTTGGCAAGAAAGAGCAGCAATCTTCTTACGTGCGGCAGAATTGATTTCTGGAAGATACAGGGCAAGAATGAACGCAGCAACTATGCTAGCACAATCAAAGAATATATACCAAGCTGAAATTGATTGTGTTGCCGAGCTTGCTGACTTTCTACGATTCAATGTCCAATATATGACTCAAATCTATAGCCAACAACCTGAAAGCAGTAAGGGGATCTGGAATAGATTGGATTATAGACCTTTGGAAGGATTCGTCTTTGCTATTACACCGTTTAATTTTACTGCAATAGCAGGTAACCTTTCAGCTGCTCCAGCTTTGATGGGAAATACAATTGTGTGGAAACCAGCTGAAAGTCAAATTTATTCAGCGGCTGTAATTATGGATATATTCCTAGAAGCTGGATTACCTCCTGGTGTAATCAACCTTATTTACACCGATGGAAAAGAAACGGGTGATATTGTATTTGATCACCAAGATTTTGCAGGGCTTCATTTTACTGGAAGTACTGGTGTTTTTCAACATCTTTGGTCAACCATTGGAAACAATATTTCGAAATACAAATCTTATCCAAGAATAGTAGGAGAGACAGGTGGAAAAGATTTTATCATGGTACACCCAAGTGCAGATGAAGATAAAGTAGTAACTGCAATCACAAGAGGAGCATATGAGTTTCAAGGACAGAAATGTTCAGCTGCATCAAGAGCCTATATTCCTGTAAGCATGAAAAAATCAGTTATGAAAAAACTGAAAGCTGATTTGGAAACTTTGAAGATGGGGACGCCCGAAGATTTCGGTAATTTCATCAATGCTGTCATTGATGAAAAAGCATTCGATTCGATAGAGGGATATATCAAGCAAGTAAAGAAATCAAAAGATGCTAAAGTTGTATATGGTGGTAAATGTGATAAAACAAAAGGCTACTTTATCGAACCAACTTTGATTGTTGCCAAAGATCCAAAATCATTGACAATGTGCGAAGAAGTTTTTGGCCCTGTCATGACCATTTTCTTTTATGATGACAAAGATTACAAGAAGACTTTGAAGTTGGTTTCAGAAACTTCGCCTTATGCTTTAACTGGATCTATATTTTCAATTAATAGAGCTGCGATAATAGAAGCTACAACTGCTTTAAAACATTCAGCAGGTAATTTTTATATCAATGATAAACCAACTGGTGCAGTTGTTGGTCAACAACCATTTGGTGGCGGAAGAGGTTCTGGTACGAATGATAAAGCGGGCTCTTATCTGAATTTATTAAGATGGGTTTCACCGCAAACAATAAAGGAGAACTTTGATTCACCAACGGATTACAGATATCCATTCTTACATACAAAGTAATTAGAAATAAAAGCTAGGCATAGATGGGCCTTCCATGAACTTTGCTATAAAGGTGCTCAAAGAACCTTTAATAACTAGGATGGTAAAAAGAACACCAAACAAGGCTCCATACATATGAGCATCGTGGCCTATGTTATCATTTCGATTCTTGCTTGCCCAAGACGAATAGATAATATAGGCTACGCCTCCTACAACATATGGAATTGGGATGATCGCATATAGGTACAAATACTCCCAAGGCATAAAAACCATATTGACAAATACAACAGCCGACACTGCACCTGATGCTCCAATAGCTGAGTATCCTGGATTGTTTTGATGCTTCAAATAACTTGGTATATCTGCTACAATTAGTGCCAATACGTACATTAAGGTATACATTAACCCACCCATCATATCTCCAAGATTTCTCTTATAAATCAACTCTGCCAATTCTCCAAACTGCCACAAAACAAAAAGATTAATCAAAAGGTGCATCCAACTTCCGTGTATGAATCCGGAAGTAACAAATCTGTACCATTCTTTATTTTTCTTCTCTGCAACAGGATAGTGCTTAAGATTGTCAAAGAGTGTACGATTGGTGAATGCTTGATAAGAAGTAAAGCCAGTTAAAACCAACAATACTGTAGTTATGGATATATTCATGAGGGCGAAGTTAAAATAAGAACTTTATTCCGAGGTGATAATTTAACTTAAATGAATTGTCAAGATAAAAATGATCGTAACTCTCATTCAATAGATTATTCGCTTCCGCAAATATTCCGATGGTGTTTTTGTGGAGATATTCAAGTCCAGCACCGATATCGGTATATGCGTCAATTTGTAAAATGGCGATAGATGTATCATCTTGACGTACATTGACTCCACGAGCTCCTATATATCTGAGAGTCTGATAGAGCTTTAATTTTTCAAACAACAACTGCTCAAGCCTTAGACCTAGTTGAACTTGAGGTATGTAATATGGATTTTCTGGAAGCAATATTTCTGGGTCAGCAACTTGAGCGAAATCCTGATATTTGAAACTGGTTTCTATAGATAATATCTTAACAAAATCATACCGTCCAATTAACTCCAATCCAAAACCATCATAATCCCATATTTGAAAATCATGTTGTCCTTGTAGTTCATAATTGTATAATACCTGATTGACATAATTACCATACAAACCACCTAAATAAATATTTGCTCTTTTTGTTTTGTATCTAACTCCCAGTCTAGCTTCTTCCTGTTCAGCAAAACTTGTTTGTTGATCGCTCAATAGATTGAAGTAGGGCATCTCTCCATAAAACTTATGCAGACTATTCACAGAGCTATTTGCTTGATAAGAAGCAGATGCCTCGAGATTATACCAAGGAAGGAGATAGGAAGCTTCTACATGAGGTCTAACAAATAGCGAATCATTACTTGCTAAATATGCTCCAGCTCTAATGCTATACTTGTCGGTTTTGAAAAATAAATTGGGTCTTCCCTGAATCTGGTATGGATCATCAGTCCACAAATCACTGGTATAATAATCAAAGCCCAGTGGTAAATTGAATATTAATTTTTTACCTAGAGTCTTATTGGAGCTTGAAGAGTATCCGTACTGAAATTCTGATTCTGTATTAAATTTACTATTGACCCGATTTACATAAATATTTTGTTTGGTCGAAAAGCCCTTCACTGAAAAACTATTGTGATCCAATCTAATTGCCAATCCATAATTATCCAATTGGGTGGTTGGCTGTAAATCAAATTCTTTAATCCCTGTACAACAATAATTTCTGTTGTCATTCTGATAGTGGATATCTGCTGTTACCTTAGTTTGATCCGTAACAAAATAGCTAGCATAAAACTCAGCTAAGGTTTTTGAAAATGATCTAAAGACTTGCTCAGAGCTATCTCGAGCTGAATAATGTCTTACATTAATTCCGGTTTGTAACCAATCTTGTATATCATAATGTACCTGTGCCTCAACAAGTGGTGAATTCAAATTACCATATCCTAATTTTACATACCCATCTTTAAAATCTTCAGTTTCATCATCTTCTTCAAAGACCAAAGGTTTAATCACTGGGTCTGGATATGCTATGGTGAAAACTTGAGCTGGTGTATTGTATCCTAGATTCAAACTTGGATAGCTTTGCTCAGCTCTGTTCTTTGGAGAAATATATACTGGAGTAGCATTTTCAATTTTGGGTTTAAATTGTTTTACCACTTCCAAAGACTGATTTGGTAAGGGAATAGAATCTTGACCGAACCCAACTGTAATTGCTAAAAAATATATAATTGATGTGATAATCCTTTTCATCTTAGTTCTTCTTTGTAGTATCTAATTCAATAATCCCTTGCTGGCCTTCATCCTTGATTCGGCTATTGTTCTTTTCATATTCTAGAATTCTTTGTTTCTGTGCAAGAGCTTCCTTGGTTATGTTTTCATCCGCTGTATAGTTTTCAATAACAGCATCTATAGCCGCTTGTGCATTAAAACTATCATCTTTCTGAAGG
>CALHKJ010000328.1 GCA_938033975.1 uncultured Saprospiraceae bacterium
ACTTTTATCGGTGTGTTGGATGTCATCAATGCAATTGAGATTAGTATCCAATCTATTATGAAAAGAATAAAGAAGAGGTATCAGTTGATTGCAGCAGCTTTGACCTCAACTTGGATTACCAATCTTACCACTTCAAATCAATATGCAACAAGTTTTATAATAGGTACAGCCTTCTCAAAGAAATTCGACGAAATGGGCGTCAATCGAAAAGTATTGAGTCGATCAATTGAAGATGCCGGTACCATGATGGAGAATCTCATGCCATGGACCCCAACTGGAATTTTCATGGCTGCCACCTTAGGAGTCCATCCATTTGAATATGCACCTTACCAATTTATGTCACTCATCAATATTGTGATTGCCTACTTTTTTGCCTTCACTGGGATAGCTTGTTTCTACAATTCAAAAACGAAGAAGAATGAAAAAGAAGAACTTAGCTGATCGCACCTTGCTTTGTCACGATGATCAAGCTTATTGGGATCACAAAGGCGCCATCGTTCCACCTATATATCAAAATTCTTTGTTTGCTTTTGATGGTTGGGATGCCATAGACGATGCATTTTCCAACATGAGTCAATCCTACGTCTACAGTCGCCTTCACAATCCTGGTTCGCGCATCGTAGAAGAAAAATTGGCCGCTCTTGCAGGAGCAGAAGATGCAAAGCTTACAGCAAGTGGGATGGGCGCAATCTCTGCTGCTATCCTTCACTATGTGAAACATGGAGATCATATTGTCACCATCAAAGATCTCTACGCACCTGCCAATACTTTCATCAATGAATTTCTAAAAGAGAAGTGTGGCATTGCTTGCACTTTCGTAAATGGCACACGGCTGGAGGCATTTGCGGAAGCGATCAATGAAAGAACGAAATTGATCTACCTAGAAAGCCCAGCCTCCATCACCATGAGTCTCCAAGACATCAAAGCGGTAGTTGCCTTGGCAAAAGAAAAAGGAATCAAAATAGTCATCGACAATACCTGGGCAAGTCCACTGTATCAAAAATGCATCCAGATGGGCGTCGATCTAGAAGTGCATTCTGTTTCAAAATACCTAGGAGGACACAGCGATATTGTTGCAGGAGTAATTCTAGGTTCCAAAAAAGAATTAGCCTCAATTCTAACAAAGGAACATGCCTTGCTCGGCCCCAAAATGGCTCCCTTTGAGTCTTGGCTTCTATTGAGAAGTTTGCGAACCTTCACCCTACGCATGAAAGCACACAATGACTCAGGTCTACAAGTCGCAAAGTATTTAGAAGCCCATCCAGAAGTCGTAAAAGTCAATCACCCTGGCCTAGAATCATTCCCACAATACCAACTAGGAAAAGAACAAATGTCAGGCTACGGCAGCCTCATGTCCTTCGAACTCAAAACAAGAGACATTGACAAGATCAAAAATTTTGTAAATGCACTGCAGATTTTCCACCTTGGAGTAAGTTGGGGTGGTCACGAGTCCCTAGTATATGCTCCAGTAATCAGTTACATGAAAGAATTACCACCAGATAGATTTGACGCAATGGGTATAGTGCCAGGTTTGATCAGAATCTCTGTGGGATTGGAAGAGCCAAAGGATTTGATAAAGGATTTGGGGAGTGCATTAGCTTTGATCAATTAGGCAATTGTCTTCAGAAAATAGAGGAAGCATGATTAGGTGATAATTTAATCTTTTCAATAATTCCATTAGACTTCAAAATAGTTGTTATTTCTACTGAATACACTTTGGTATTTGATTATAAAGATTCTATTATTATGCATATGGAGAACTATAGATTTACAAAAATAATTACCACTTGACGAAGACTTTTCAAAATCAGGCCCATCCGAATAATCTCTATAATCTAGCTTACCTAGCTTTCACAATAAACTAAAGTCATCTCAACCCACCAACCATTAACTAACACACTTCCAATTCGGTCTCCAATATCCGAGCCACCAAAGCATCATAAGCCTCAATAGTTTTCGTCTTCTTTATCTTTTTGATATTGTTCTCTGGATCATGAAAGGCATTGGCAAAGTATTCCCAATAGTTTCCTAATTTTCGGATGACTGCTTTTTCGCCATCCAACTTCTCTTCGTACTTACTGAATAGGATGTCATGATATTTACTGAATCGCTCAATTCTATCCTCTGGATAAAGCTCTGTGTCTTCTTTTATCATCATCGGAAGAAAAGGGTCTGCAATCAATCCTCTGCCCAACATCCAATGGTCAATACTCGGAAATCTTTCTGCCATGCGCCGGAACCCATTTACGGAAGTGATATCTCCATTGTAAAAAAGCTTGTGAGTCGAATGGTCAATGCATCGCTGAAAACCATCCAAGTCAACACCGCCTTCATACAGTTGCTTGCCAATTCTTGCATGGATTCCGATGCTTTTCAATGGGTATTTGTTCAAGACTGGAAAGGCATCAATGATCTCCTTGCTAGATTCATAACCCATTCGCATCTTCATCGAAACGATGATGTCCGTTTCAGAATGAACACGATCAAGAATGGCGTCAATTTTATCAGGATTGCTGATGAGGCCAGAGCCCATGCCTCGGTTGGTAACCATAGGATAGGGACAACCCAAGTTCCAATTGATTTCTGGATAGCCCAAGGATTGCACATACTTTACCACAAATAAAAACTCCTCATCCACACAGGTCATGACCTGTGGTGTAACAGGCATATTGATGTTGTGCTTGGGCATTAAGTCCTTTTCATACACAGACTTGATAACAAATTTTCCATTGAGTCGAATGTAGGGAGCATAAAACAAATCTATGCCACCAAAGTGATCGTGGAAAGCATTCCGAAAACGATAGTCGGTGAAACCTTGAAGTGGAGATGATATGAGTGTATGTCGGGAGATAATGAACTCTTTGTTGCTTGCGAAAATACCTTGGATAATTGAGAAATAAGAAAAAATATCACTTTGAAAGGCCCATATTTAAAGGATAATTTAAAAAAGTTTGGGGGCTGTGTAATTTTTGAGCTCCTTTGGATACTAATATCTTGAATAGCAACATAAAGCTTGGGTTTTTGAGTACAGAGAAAGAATTTATACAGCAGATTAAAGAACATGAAGGAATCATTCATAAGGTGATTGGTCTGTATGTAGATCATCAAGAAGATCGACGCGATTTGAATCAAGAGATTCTTTTACAGGCTTGGAAATCATACAAGAATTTTAAAGGAAATTCAAAATTTAGTACCTGGCTTTATAAAGTTGCTTTGAATACTACCTTAAGTTTTAAGCGCAGAGAAAAACCGATCGAGGAGTTGACACAACAAACGATTGAGCAAAAAGCTGGGGTAGAACCAAAGAAAGAAAGATACGAAATCCTTTACCTGCTTGTTAAGCAATTGGATGAGATAGATAGAATGCTTATGACCCTGCATTTGGATGGTTACAATAACCCAGAAATTTCTGAAATAACGGGTATGACCACAAACAATGTCGGCGTAAAAATTCATCGATTGAAATCAAAGATTGTTGAACAGCTTAAAAAGTATACAAATGGATATTCATAAAGAGTGGGAACAGCTCAACAATAAATTATTTTCTAATCAATCATTAATAAATGAAGAAATTATGAGTGCAATAACTTCAGAATCAAACTCTGCCATTGAAAAAATTAAAAAAGGTCTTACTATAAAATCTTATTGGTGTTTGTTTTTCATCACAGGCTTCTTTGCCCTTATGTTTTTTAATAGAGCCAATACAACAATAGTAGCAGCCATCGGCATCGTCAATCTTATTTACATCATTGGATACTTCATGATTCGTAAGCAAGCAAATAAAATGAGTACGGAACAGACAAATGAAGCAAGTATTTTAGATACCATGAAGCGCAATGAAGGTTTGATTAAGGACACCATAAATTTTGAGAGAAATTTCTTCGTCTTCTTGACCCCAGTGATTGTTCTTTGTTCGATGGTATACGGAAGGATGTCAAAAGATGAAATTTCGATCGAGGCCTTGTTAGCAGATTCCAAGTTCCTGATAGCTGCCTTGATTACCTGCTCACTTGCAGTACCCTTAGTGTATTTTATAGGCAATTACCTAAACAAGAAATCCTTCCAACGGGATATCGATAAACTACAACACAACATCCAAAAATTAGAAGGAGTAGAGTTTTTGAAGAGTGTTGGGTGACTGGCCTCCCTGATTTTAATATCTATCAGAGATAGATTTAAAATCTTCCCTCCGCCCTTTGGCGGAGCGGAAGCTTATTTCAAGAGGAGATTACATTTCAATTAATGTAGGTATTGTCTTTCGTGAAATTGCAAAGAACTTGGAAAATGGGAATCACTCTTACTAATTTTCATTTTAATTTTCATTTCACGTGATCCCTCCCTGATTTTAATATCTATCAGAGATAGATTTAAAATCTTCCCTCCGCCTTATGGCGGAGCGGAAGTTTATTTCAAGAAGAGATTGCATTTCAATTAATGTAGGCATTGTCTTTCGTGAAATAGCAAAGAACTTGGAAAATAGAAATCACTTTTATTAATTTTAATTTTAATTTTAATTTTAATTTTAATTTTCATTTTTACGGGGTTAAAACCCCTTGGACAGAATAGTGTGTTGGAGGACAGAATAGTGTGGTGGTGGATTGAATAGTGTAGTGGTGGACAGAATAGTAAGGCGATAAATTGAATAGTATGGAGATTGCATTTCAATTAATGTAGGCATTGTCTTTCGTGAAATTGCAAAGAACTTGGAAAATGGGAATCACTTTTATTAATTTTCATTTTCATTTTCATTTTCATTTTCATTTTCATTTTCATTTTCATTTTCATTTTCATTTTCATTTTTACAGGGTTAAAACCCCTTGGACAGAAAAGTGTGGTGGTGGATGTAATACTGAGTATATGAACTAAAGACCCAAAGCATAAAAAGTCTGGAGTCTGAAGCAAAGCGAGTCTGTTGTCTGAAAGCAAAGCGAGTCTAGACAAGGAGATATAAAAAAAGACCGATGAAATCATCGGTCCTTTTTTTTTATATCTCCTTGTCCATAGTGTCCGTAGCAACATAATACCTCGGATCATCAATATTGGTCTCGATATATTCTTTCCATTTTGGATTGGACTTCATTAATAGTTTTTTGCATTCAGGGCTTAGGTGAACCAACTTGATTTCTCTACCAGAATCTATGTACTTGTTTGCAAGATTTCTCAATGCTTCAAGTCCAGAGTGATCACTTACTTTTGATTCCATAAAATCCAATTCTATTTTATTGGGATCGAATTTTAAGTCAAACTTGGAATTGAAGTTTTGAACAGAGCCAAAAAATAATGGGCCCCATATTTCATATACTTTTGTTCCGTTGGCTTTGATGCTTTTTCTTGCACGAATCATCGTTGCATTTTCCCAAGCGAAAACCAATGCAGACATGATTACTCCTGCGATAACTGCAATTGCCAAATCTTGCCAAACAGTAATCAAGGATACAGCAATCAAAACAAAAGCATCTGCCTTTGGTATTTTATTTATTATTCTAAAACTACTCCATGCAAAGGTCCCAATCACCACCATAAACATCACACCAACCAACGCTGCGATTGGAATTTGTTCGATAAGAGAAGAGCCGAATAATACAAAACTTAAAAGCATCAAAGATGCTACAATGCCAGATAATCTCCCTCTTCCTCCTGACTCTACATTGATAATGGATTGACCAATCATAGCACAGCCACCCATTCCTCCAAAAAGTCCACTCAATATATTTCCAACTCCTTGAGCGACACATTCTCTATTTCCACTTCCTCTTGTATCTGTCAATTCATCAACAAGGTTCAAAGTCATCAAAGATTCAATCAATCCAATGGCAGCCAAAAGGAATGCTGTTGTAACAATCATTTTCCAATATGGACCTACTGTTTCAATCATTCCAAATAACTGTGTCTGAAAACTTGGTAGCCCACCATTCAGGCCAGTACCGCCACCATCTCTAATGAATGATCCAACAGTACTTACTTCAAGGCCTCCTAATATGGTAATTGCAGCAACTACCACAATTGCCACCAAAGCAGAAGGAACCTTAGTCGTAAGTTTTGGAAGAAAGTGCATGATAGCCATCGTAAGACCAACCAATGCAAGCATGATATATAATTCTGATCCACTCAACCAATCCGTCACTCCGTTTGTAGTTCTTTTAAACATACCTAATTGAGATAGAAAGATTACGATGGCAAGACCATTTACAAATCCCATCATAACCGGGTGGGGGATCAGCCTTACAAATTTTCCAAGTCGCAAGATTCCTCCAAATATCTGTATTACTCCTACAATGAGTAAGGTAATGAGTAGCCATTGAAGTCCTAAATTAGGAATGGCAGTATCTAATGCCTGTCCCACAGCATTCCCTTCTTGTACAAGGTGTACCATCACAACAGCCATCGCTCCAGTTGCTCCTGATATCATCCCAGGTCTACCTCCAAACACAGCTGTTATGATACCCATAATAAAGGCACCATAAAGTCCAACCAATGGATCCAAGCCGGCCACAAATGCAAAAGCCACAGCTTCAGGTACCAATGCCAATGCAACGGTAATTCCTGAAAGAATATCATTCTTTGGGTTCTGTGTTAAGTTTCTAATTAGTGCAGTCATTTCTTACATGTGTATATAAGAAGGCGAAGGTATCACATTAATAAGTCAATAGTGTCAACTACATAATGATTTATTTTAATATGTAAAAGCTTGAAACAGCACTTTATAGTTGAGGACTCAGTTGCTATCAAATATTGCTTGGCAAAAGGCTAGGGTGTCAAAGCATCGTTCCGCGTTATGCCTAATTATCGCAATGGAAATTTTTTGAGTATAAAGTCTAAAATTTTGAAGCTTTGCCAGATTTATGCACAATTGTGTTGGGATTGGAAACGGGAGTCGGGAATCGAGAGCCGTGAACTTGGACATTATAACTAAAGACTTAGTTGTTTGAGAACCAAGATTGGCCAAGAAAAGTAAAGTTTAGGTTTTCAGTCATGAACTGGAGCCTACCGGTTCGCGCCTCCTAAGTCTTCCGTCTTTAATCTTTCGTCTTTAATCTTTCGTCTCTAGTCTCTAGTCTCTAGTCTCTAGTTTCTAGTCTTTCGTCTCTAGTCTTTCGTCTCTAGTCTCAAACAAAATCATCCTTACTTCTGTTCTCCAACTGCCGAAGCTGCAGCTCCTTTTCATCAAGCAAAAGCTTTTTGCGGTCTTCTATTTCTTTAAGGCGTAGATATTCTGTTTCAAGTTCATCGGCTTCCCAATCTTCAAGACCCTTACCAAGACCTCCAAGTCCAAATGAACCAATGTAGTGGAGGGCAACACTTAAAGCCATTGCACCTGTAGCGATCATTAACCATGTAAAGTCAGTATGATTTTGGGCAATCGCAATCAGGCAAAGAAATAGAGAGGTAACTACCATGACTGCCGCATGCGTAAAGAAATCCTTCTTTTTCTTCACATGCTTTTTTGCTCGTTTTAGAAGTTTGTCATTGTTCATAATGATCCTAAGTTAAAAAAAATTGACCAATGAAAGTGAATAAAACTATTCTAAACTTGCCAATAAAAAAGACCCACTAAAAATTTAGCGGGTCTTATATTTTTAAGAAATACTCTTAGTAATGACTTACATCATTCCTCCCATACCACCTGGTGGCATCATTGGAGCTCCTCCGCCTCCTGCTGGTTCAGGCTTGTCATTGATTACACATTCTGTAGTCAATACCATTCCAGCAATTGAAGAAGCATTTTCAATCGCAACTCTTGTTACTTTTGTTGGATCAATTACACCTGCTTTTTTCAGGTCTTCGTATTTCTCTGTTCTTGCATTAAACCCTTTATCACCTGTTAGTCTCAATACTTCTTGCAATACAACTGATCCATCTACACCTGCATTTCCAGAAATAATTCTAATTGGTGCTTCCAAAGCTTTCTTTACAATCTGAACACCCATTGCTTGGTCTTCATTTTCAACTTTGATTTTGTCCATTCCACTGATGCATCTTGCTAACGCAACTCCACCTCCAACAACAATACCTTCTTCGATGGCAGCTCTTGTTGCGTGTAGTGCATCATCAACTCTATCTTTCTTCTCTTTCATTTCAACTTCTGTCGCAGCACCTACATGTAGTACAGCAACTCCACCAGCTAACTTTGCTAGTCTTTCCTGAAGTTTTTCTCTATCATAGTCAGATGTTGTTGTTTCAATCTGAGCTTTGATTTGGTTGATTCTTGAAGTGATTGCAGCTTTCTTTCCTTTTCCGTTTACAATAGTTGTATTGTCTTTGTCAACAGTAATTGTGTTAGCTGAACCCAACATCTTGATGTCAGTTTTATCAAGTGCATATCCTTTTTCTTCTGATACAACCGTACCACCAGTTAGGATAGCGATATCTTCTAACATTGCTTTTCTTCTGTCTCCAAATCCTGGAGCTTTCACAGCAACAACTTTCAATCCTCCTCTCAGTCTGTTTACAACCAACAAGCCAAGTGCTTGACTATCTACATCTTCAGCGATGATTAATAGAGGTCTACTTGACTGTGATGATTGCTCAAGAATTGGAAGGATATCTTGTACGTTAGAAATTTTCTTATCGTGGATAAGGATCAATGGATTCTCATATTCAGTAACCATATCTTCTGAGTTGGTTACGAAGTATGGAGATAAGTACCCTCTGTCAAACTGCATTCCAAGTACCTCATCAACATAAGTATCAGTACCTTTTGCTTCTTCAACAGTGATAACACCATCTTTAGTAACTCTTTTCATTGCATCAGCAATCAATGTTCCAATTTCGTCATCATTGTTTGCAGAGATAGATGCTACTTGCTTGATCTTTTTGAAATCGTTTCCGATTACATCACTTTGCTTGCTCAGTTTTTCGATTACATTTTCAACGGCCTTATCCATTCCTCTTTTAAGGTCCATTGGATTGGCGCCTGCAGCAACATATTTCAAACCAGCAGTAACCATTGCTTGTGCAAGTACAGTTGCAGTTGTTGTTCCATCACCTGCAAGGTCTGCAGTTTTTGAAGCAACTTCTTTCACCATTTGAGCACCCATGTTTTCTACTGGATCCTCTAGTTCTATTTCTTTAGCTACTGTTACACCATCTTTAGTGATTGCTGGTGCACCAAAACTTTTCTGGATAACAACATTTCTACCTTTTGGTCCCAAGGTAACTTTGACTGCATTTGCTAATGCATCAATTCCATTTTTCAATTTGGCTCTAGCATCAGAGCTAAAACTAATTTCTTTTGACATATCTGGATTGTGTTTTAATTAATTAATGTGAATGATTGGTGATTATCCTAAGATCACTAGGATGTCATCTTCTCTCATGATTAGATAATCTTTTCCTTCATAGTTGATTTCCTGTCCTGAGTATTTTCCGTAAAGCACGGTGTCTCCTTTTTTGACAGTTAACTTGGTTCCATCCTTACCAGGACCTACTGCCACAATTTTACCTCTTTGAGGCTTCTCTTTTGCAGTATCAGGAATGATAATTCCACCGGTAGTCTTTGCTTCTGCCTTAGCTGGCTGTACAACTACACGGTCATTGATGGGTTTCATCTTCATACCGATATTTGTTTTTGTTAATTTGAGTAAAAAAATTTATTCGTCCTATATAACTCATGAAATGTGCCAAATGGAGTATATCTGACAATTTTTCAGTAGTCTTAATTATTGTAGAAAAATTCTGCCAAAATGATAGAGTTCTTTTGACAAATTGGCTTTTGAAAGCCCTGTATTTATTGACTTTTATTAAAATCCAGAGTTATCAACATCGATAACACCTGCTCCAGTTGCTCCACTTACCATTAAGGCAGTAATAATGCACAACACGAATAGCAGTATTGCCAATCCCCAAGTCAATTTTTCAATGAAATCAGTTGATCTAGCCGCTCCAAACATTTGAGTAGCGCCTTGCCCTCCGAAAGTCGAATCAACTCCACCACCTTTAGGGTTTTGGATCAATACAACTAGCATTAATAAAAGGCAGTTTATTGCGATCAATATGGTTAATCCTGTAATCATTGCTTATATTTTGTCTTTAATGGATTCAATTTTGGCTGCAAAGAAACTACTTTTTTCTGGATTTTTCAAAGATAGCTGCTCGTACATCGCGATTGCGTCCTCATAATGCCCCTGATTGGTCAATAAGCCCGCCAATGCTTCTGATGCTATCTCTGGCTTTGACTCCAAGCTTTTAGATTGAGCTTTGTTCTTTTTCTTCTTCTTTTTCTTCTTTTTGCCCTCCTGCTTTGATTCTACAGCAGTCATCTCAACACCGTCTATATTGTTGATCCAAACAGTAAATGGATCAAGACCAGACATTGTGTAGTCAGCTTCAGTTTGCGAACTCCACCTATAATTAAATTTACTTTTCTTGCTTTTCTTTTTCTTCTTGCTATCAACATTATCAACAAACACCATTTGATCAGGATAATCCTCCTCTTCCTCTATATTCTGATTTGTCTCTAAGGTCGGAATCTGCTCTTGGATCTCAGTAATCTCATTTGATTCAAGTTCTATTTCATCTTCTACATCATCCACTTTTTTAGTGATTTCATCAGTCACATCCAAATACTCCAAATCCTCAGCATCAGCCTTTTCATAATTTTCCTTCTTGAGCATTGGGTCCAATTCCGGAGTAGAAGCCTTAGGAGTAACCGTTCCATCAAGCCTATTCAAAAATCCAAGCAAACCTTTTTCCTCTGGCTGTTTGATGAGTTCTGAAGCATCAGGCTTTGAACCAGCCAGGCCTTTAGCCATCATTGCTCCTGTGCCAATTGCCGCTCCAGTGATGATTGCTTCTTTTTTTACTGATGTATCCGCTTCCGCAAATGTGTTTTCTGCTGATAACTCAATATCTCTTATAAAGTAGGAGCCAGAGTTGCTAGGTTTCTCATCAGAAATGATACTATCAATCAAGCTTTGAGGATCAGAATAACTAAAACCCGTGTTGGTTTGGCTTCGTTCTTCCAATAAACCCTGTAAAAACCTATTATAAGGCTGTTTTTGCAATTCTCCCTGAATCCACTCAGTGGACACAGATTTTGCAAGCTCCGGGTTGGTTATTATTTGGTCTAAGCTTATTGACATCGAGGTACAAAGTTAAAAAGCTAGGGAGGTATTGAGCTATAAAACCGATCTTTTTTTGGAGACTCTTCGCTTGGGACGCGCGTCGCTTCGCTTGCTGGGGACACGCTCCGCTGGAGACACGCTTTGCATTCCTTCGCCTTTGGCTTGTAATGCTTGCTGGGGACTCGCTACGCTGGAGATATAATGATTGTTACTTAATAATTTTCTTAGCTTCAATTGCCTTCGAACGAAGTGAGACAAGTACAAGTCTCCAGTGAACGGAGTGACGCGCGTCCCCAGCGAACGCAGTGAAGCGAGTCTCCAGCAATGCGAGTCTCCGATTGGTAATCGCAGAAGCGATTACCAATCGGAAAAAGTATCGTTGAAAATCCGCTCAGTAATGTCTTCAAAAATCATTTCTATTAATCCCTCTTCCAAGTCCTGGAAATTTTCAGTGGCATTGAAATCTTGAAAGGCGGAAAAAGATTTGCTGTAATTATTTTCTTCATCTGTGGTGTCTTCGTATTCAATAGAAACGGTAACATCCAAACGATTGAAAGCTACAAGGTCGCCCTCTTGAGGTGCAACAGAGGTGACAGTATATTTTTTTATAATTGGCGTGAAACCTACATGAGGTTCATTTTCATCCCAAACCAATCTGGATTGTTCTCTTACTTTCTGACGCAAGGTTTCCATAAATACTTGTGCTAATTCTGGTGGAGCATTAAGTTCATTCACAACTGGCATTTCAACATAGAAACTATCAACACCTGTTGGGATAGTGATACCTCTAAAAGAAATACATGAGCTAAAACAAAAAATTGATATGATTAAAAAGATTCTCACTCTGCGATATTGTGTTCCTTTATTTTCCGATATAACGTTCTTTCGGAGATTCCTAGTTCTTCTGCAGCATCTTTTCTTCTTCCTTTATGCTTTTTTAATGCCTTTTCTATTAGTTCTACTGTCTTGTCATCGATACTCAAATTCTCTTCCACGATTTCAGTTTCCTTATAGCTATCATCAAAATTATCAATGAAAACCGGCTTACTATCATCTATAGCATGATAAGCTGGGGCAGCTTGGCTTTGTTCCATGAAGTTGCTTTCCATAGGAGTAAGCACAGATGGCACTGGACTTATTTTAGCCTTGTCTGGTACATTTAGATCATTGGTTTTAATGAGATTAAATACCAATGACTTTAAATCATTAAGATCATTTTTCATGTCGAATAAAACCTTGTAAAGAATTTCTCTTTCTTCAAACTATTCCCTTCCACAGATCTCCCGAGACTTCCAGT
>CALHKJ010000329.1 GCA_938033975.1 uncultured Saprospiraceae bacterium
CATTTAAAACTATATATCAGTTAACTAAAAACGCACAGTGTAACTTGATCATTTACATCAGTATGAAATTCTACATTCATGTTGTTTGTAATTTGAAGAGGAATATTTCCTGTCACATTTGTGTTTGTTGTCACTAGAAACACATCCAATGATTGGTAATTAAAAGGACCGGCATGCTGTGGACTATCTTTACATACAACACAAAATAAAGTTTCCGAAGGCATTCTTGAATCTTTTGGTGGAATTACAGTGGTCCCTGCATGAGTCCTCGGAGGAGGCTCAGATCCTCTAGCAACTGAATATGCTGCTACACCTATTGCAAGTACAGCAGCGCCAGCAAATAATTCTAAACCATTAAATACATTAAATCCATTTATCAAGATTCTTCTTGAAGCATCTATTAATAGGTATACACCTATTACAATTAATGCCAAAGCACTTTGCTTGCTTATAAGTTTTTTATTATCCAGTTCAGCCAATGTTGTAAATTTTAGGGTTATAAAGTAAATGGAACACTTAATATAAAAAACTCCCTCAAGGTTTTCCGCTAGATGAATTCAAATATTTATATTAATCATGGAAAACAACTACTATGAACTGGTTAGTAAGATGTTTTATCACCTAAATTGTAACCAAAACCATTATTACTAATCCTCAATTCACATACCTAAGCTTTTTCTGAATAAACTCAAAACTACACTCTTCAGGATTATCACTCTTGCTCTCTGAAATCTCCCCTTCTGCATTTAATATCATGTCATAGGATTTACAAACACCATTTTCATAATCAATATCTAATTCATATGAACTTTCAAATAAGCCAACCACTTCTTTAAAATCACCATGCAATACGCCAGCTTTGAAATTACCACCTAGACGTCCTTCATCACCATACTCAGTCATTCCCTCATAACTTATTTCACTAAAACCTTCGAAATAAAATCTACCATCAAGTTGCTTTGCGCCACTACCGTCCTTTTTATAGCTTACCAAACCACTATAATTGAAATTGCCATATGGATCTCTTCCAATAAGATTTTCTACGGAATCTCTATAAACAAAATTGATTGGTGAAACCAATCCTTTTAACTCATCAGAATATTCTTGACTAGCATTTAATAAAGCACCTCCATAAACCCAGCCTACACGCCGAGATGAATTAATAGCTTTCACCTTATACCAATAATCATTTCTTTCTTTACCACCAATTGGAATGGATTCTTTTTGATCAGTTTTTTCTCCCATATATTCTACCTGCTCACCAAAGTGAAGGTGATCTAATACCTCGCTTGTATTGTCTGAAGTGGCTCGAAGTCTTAAATGGTCTACTAGTGAATAATAATAGGAACTTAAAGGAGCTGTTCTTTCAATAGCTACTGGGTCAAGGTCCGATAAGTAATTTGTATCATCTACCTCCTTAATAAATGGAGAATTAGATTTTGCCTCTTTTGCTTTCTTCTCTCCAATTCTTCGTTTACGAGCTTCTATTTGTTCTTCACTGATTCCAGATCCTCTTTCTACCACCTCACGCATAGGAGAATCTTCTGGAACAATAAGTAGGTCTGCCTCAGCACCTTCCACTCCAATAATCAGATTTACGGCATCTCTGTGATTTAGGTAATTATAAAAACTTATAGAAGAGATAATCAAACTCAAAATGAGCCCCACAATAGGCCAAAACTTTTTCATTTGTTTTTTGGTGCACCTATTTATGGAAATGATACTTACTATCACACCTACAATCCCAAAGGGAAATGCAAAGGATCCAAAAAATGGTGCTATACTGAATAGCAATCCAACAAGAGCAAGTAATAAACCGACACCTGTTATGATTTTCGATGTTGTGCTTGTTGTGTTGGCAGAGTGGAAATTGTTGCTTTCTTTCATTCTTAAAAATAATGAAAATCAAGTAACTTTTTTAAAGACTAATCTTTCGCTACTTAGCTTGTAAATTAAGCTCACCTGCTTTCTTAATCATGAATTCGTATGCCGCATCGTAGTTGTTTGGAATCTCACCATCAAGAATCGCTTCTTTGATCGAGTCTTTGATGACTCCAACTTCTCGAGAGGGCTTAATATCAAAGGTCTCCATAATGAGTTCGCCAGAAATGGGCGGTTGCCAATTACGTATATGATCCTTGGCCTCTATTTCATCTATCTTGATAAGTAACTTATCGTAGTTGGTAAGATAACGAGCCACCTTATTGGGATTCTTAGAGGTAATATCTGCTCTACACAAAGTCATCAGAGCCTCAAGATCGTCGCCAGCATCATACAACAATCTTCTCACAGCGGAGTCTGTGATTTCCTCATTGGTCAAACTAATAGGACGTAAGTGCAATCGAACCATCTTTTGCACAAATTTCATTTTCTGATCTAGAGGCAATTTTAATCTTCTGAAAATTCTTGGAGTCCATCGAGCTCCAACTACTTCGTGTCCATGGAAGGTCCAACCGATTCCCTTTTTATATCTTTTAGTTGGAGGCTTTGCAATGTCATGCATGATAGCTGCCCATCTCAACCAAAGATCATCCGAAGTTTCAGAAACATTATCCAGGACTTGAAGTGTATGATAAAAATTGTCTTTATGCCCTTTGCCTCCTTCATACTCTACCCCATGCAGATCCACCATCTCTTGAAAAAAGATTTTCAACAAACCAGTTTCAAACAAATGAACAAATCCCTTACTTGGCTTTTTTGAAAGAATAATTTTATTCAGCTCTGTAGTGATTCTTTCAACAGAAATGATTTCGAGTCTTGAACTCATCTTTTTGATTGACTCCAAGGTGATTGGATCAATATCAAAACCAAGCTGCGAAGAGAATCTAATAGCTCGCAACATTCTCAATGGATCATCAGAAAAGGTCTGATCTGGATCCAAAGGTGTCCTGATGATTTTTCTTTCTATATCTCCTACTCCATCAAATGGATCAACCAATTCGCCAAATGCATCAGCCGATAAGTTGATGGCCATTGCATTGACAGTGAAGTCCCTTCTGTTTTGATCATCTTCTAAGGTTCCATCTTCCACTGCCGGTTTTCTGCTATCTCTATTATAAGATTCCTTCCTTGCTCCTACAAACTCCAACTCCATTCTTTTGTAATTGATCATGGCAGTTCCAAAGTTCTTGAAAAAGGAAAACTTGTGTGTTCCAGGTAAAAGTTCAACCACTTTTTTAGCAAGATCAATACCGTTACCTTGGCAAACAAAATCTAGATCATTGGTTGGTCTACCAAGTATCTTATCACGCACATATCCTCCAATTACAAAGACTGGATAATTCAACTCAGCGCCCGCCTGTTGAATCACTTTAAAAAGCGCTTCTTCTTTATCTGAAAACTGAAACTTCATGAGACTATTAGGCCATTACTTTATTTCCATAAATCTCTTCAATCTCATCCATGATGGCATACAACTCTGCTGGTTCGAAGTTGGTCACCAATTTAGATCTAAAAGGTTTGATGTTTGGAAAACCTCTGAAGTAATTGGTGTAGTGTCTTCTCATTTCAAGGACACCGAGCTTAGGACCTTTCCATTCTAGACTGTGCTTGAGATGTTGCTTAGCAGCTGCTACTCTTTCTGCTACAGTTGGTGGATCCAAAATCTCTCCAGTTTCAAAGTAGTGTTTTATCTCTCTGAATATCCAAGGATTGCCAATACTGGCTCTTCCAATCATGATGCCATCAACACCATATTTATTTTTATACAATTCTGCTTTCTGCGGAGAGTCAATATCACCGTTTCCGAAAATGGGAATATGTACTCTAGGATTCTCTTTTATCTTTCCAATCAAAGTCCAGTCTGCTTCCCCCTTATACATTTGTTTCCTAGTACGCCCATGAATGCTTAATGCTTTAATACCTACATCCTGTAATCTTTCGGCTACCTCTTCTATGAATTTGGTATTGTCATCCCACCCCAATCTAGTTTTTACTGTTACAGGTAGATTGGTTGCTTTCACTATCTCATCTGTGAGTTTCACCATTCTATCAATGTCTTGCAGAATTCCTGCACCTGCCATTTTACAGGTTACCTTCTTAACAGGACAACCATAATTGATATCCAATATTTCTGGTTGAGCCTCTTCGACGATTTCCGCAGCTCGTCTCATTGAATCTATTTCAGCTCCAAAAATTTGGATTCCAATGGGTCTTTCGTAATCATATATGTCAAGCTTTTCAACACTTTTCCTAGCGTCACGTATAAGACCTTCCACTGAAATGAATTCTGTATACATTACATCACAGCCTTGTTGCTTGCACAAGGCTCGAAAAGGTGGGTCACTAACATCCTCCATTGGTGCCAGTAATAAGGGAAATTCTCCCAATTCTATGTCTGCTATCTTTACCATCTAGTGCAAAAATACGGCTTTCTTTAGTTATTGCTAAGAGCTTTGTAACTTGCCTTCAAAATACCTTAAGATTATGGACCCAATGGTCAAGAAAATGCTTGATAATATTGAGGAAAAGACCGGAAAATCAGCCGATTATTGGATTAATTTGGTCAAAAAATCAGGTTTAGCCAAGCATGGCGAGAAAATGAAGCTCTTGAAGGAAGATCATGGATTTACTCATGGTTATGCCAATACGATTGTTCATTTATCTAAAGATGACAGCACTTTCAATACTGAGAACAAAAATGACTTGGTGGATGCACAGTACAAAGGCAAAGAATCCCTTAAACCTATCTATGATAAATTGGTAAAGGAGATTTCGAAATTCGGAAAGGATGTCGAGCTTGCACCTAAGAAAGCC